>LRSK01000266.1 GCA_001563325.1 Candidatus Thorarchaeota archaeon SMTZ1-83 | reverse complement strand
AGCTGTGTGAGTCTTGTAGGTCGATGAAGCTCTGGCCACGGTAGGTTCTTGTGACTCATGATTCACCCCGTTCCAGTCCTATATGAGCCAATAGTGCACTCAGCTGAATCTCCCCACTTGCTCCCTCTCCGATTCTGAACTCGGCTTCTGCTGTCCTTTCAAGAATTGCCATCTTTCGGTTTTCAGAAATGTTCAGTTTCAGTACTTCTCTATGTAATTGCCTTGCTAAATCTACGGGCGAAACTCCTTGCTGATAGATAAGCGCTCTTAGCTTTTCTAGAGATTCCTCGTAGTTTTCACCCACAGAATCCAACATTTCCTTAATCGCCTTGGGATTTGCTCTACCTGCTATTGCAAAGACTACTTTATCATCAACTGTTTCCCCTGCAGACGCAGAAGCCTGAAGGAGATTGATAGCAGCTCGCATGTCTCCTTCAGCAAGGTATAGTATCGCTTGGATTCCGGCGGCATTGGCAGAAATCTTCTCTTTCTTCGTTATATACTTCAGTCTTTCAGTAATTGAGCTATCGCTCAAACGTGCGAATCTGAATATTGCACACCTAGACTGAATCGGTGGAATTATCCTACTGGAATAGTTGCAAATCAGCACCATTCTGCATGAGCCAGCATACGATTCCATCGTGCGTCTCAAGGCATGTTGAGCGTCGGCAGTGAGATGGTCTGCTTCATCCAAGACCAGAATCTTAAAGGGAGCATCACCTGCTGGCATGATTCTGGCGAAGTTCTTTATTTGATTCCTAACGACATCAATACCTCTCTCATCACTCGCGTTTAATTCCATAAAGTTGCGGTCGAAAGTTTCTCCAAAGAGATCTCTTGCCATCGCCATGGCAGCTGTGGTCTTACTTGTGCCTGGAGGTCCAGTGAACAGACAATGCGGCACATTCCTATTCTGTACAAACTTTGTCAGACTCTCAATGATTGATTTTTGCCCAATAATTCCTCCTAGTGTGGGAGGGCGATATTTCTCTGTCCAGAGGTCCAAATCCATTCGATTCCCATCCCGTCGTAGACTGCGGTGACAATCTTCTAGCGCTCTTAAAAGCTTCTCCGGAAGCATCGATTCACTTGAAGATGTAGTCTTACTCTACTAGAGAGCACTCTTGCTGGACTAAAAGGAGCACTATATGTCCGCATTCAAGAACAAGCTCTTTATGGTATGCCACTCAATCGATAAGTGTGTACATGATGACTTTCCAACGCGACGTCAAAACCATAAAAGAGCGTTTTGTGATACAGTTTCTGAACGAAGCACGTACATGTACTTTTCGAGAGGATGTACCTGAGGTCATAATTGGCGGAGAAAAACTTGGTCCGTTCAAGACTGGAACGACGACGCAATTTCAGAATTGGGCAATTGAAAGGCTCGTTGCACACAATCTTGTTGAATTGGATGCCACAGAGGCATATGAATCACTGAGACGTTTTCAAAACCTGTATAATGCAGAGGAAAAGCAGCCCCACAAATTGCAGGTATTTCCTCCATTACTTTATTCTGCACTTATCAGAAAGGTGACCCAACTTCAGAGTGATAAAACCTCAATAGACCCTAGACGCCATGACGAAATCGAGAAGATACGAAGGATGCTCAGAATTCTGGTTGAAAATCGTTTGTCTAAAATAATGCGCGTTGCCAAGTCTGGCACAAATCAGGATAGGCGTAAACAGATGGCACTGGAAGAAAGGTGGCTTGTCGACGAGCTTGGTATTCTCCTCTCTACTTGGCGCGAAATGGTGACGGAATAGAATCCTCACAAATTACAACTCGAACAAATCCTAGGCAGCTCTGGCAGAGTTAAAAAGGCACACTCACAACTAACGAGAGCGGGTTTTAATATCTGAGCCCACAGACATAGTGTGAGAGTCGTGTGACATCACTAGGACCAAATCCGGAGTGTTCGGAATAATCATGACATTAGAAATGGAAACTGAACAGGAGAGATTTGAAGAATTCATCCGTACTTTCAAGGATGAACAGGGGAGCACAGTCTATTGGTCTAGAGTTCAGCAGATGTCCATCGATGACGAATCTTCATTGGTTGTAGATTTCCAGGATCTTATTGGATTTGATAATGTGTTCATGGCATTTGCCACAGAAGACCCTCAGACATTTCTTAGGATGGCTCATAACGCTTTAGTTTCTATTCTCAAAATTGAAGACCCTGAGTATGTAGGCACAATTGGGCATGACGGACTGCAAGTTCGTATCATAAACTACAGCGAGAATGTTCCTCTTAGACACATAAGATCACGACATATTGGGAAGCTTATTCGCATAAGCGGCATCATGATGCGTGCAAGTGAAGTCAAGCCACTATTGGTCAATGCCACATTCCAATGTAGAGTCTGCATGGCTGAGATTCCTCAAGAACAAGAAGAGGGTCGATACACCGAACCTCCACTGTGTTCTACCTGTGGGAAGAAAACCCCAATGAAACTATTGCTTGCAAAGTCGCGGTTCATAGACTGGCAAAAGGTTCGAATACAGGAATCTCCTGAGGAGCTCCCTCCGGGTCAGATGCCTCGATCAGTTGACGTGGTGCTAAAAGGCGACATTGTAGATATCTCAAGACCTGGTGACATGGTGAAGGTGACTGGACTGCTACAGACTACCCCTGACTTTTCTAGGAGGGGTGGGAAGCTGGCCACCTTCAACGTGTTCATCGAGGCAAATGGGGTAGAAATTGCTGAGAAGGAATACGAGCAACTCGAAATTTCTGAAGAGGATGAGAAAGCAATAAACGAATTGTCTAAAAATCCGTACATCCATGAGAAGATTTACAGATCAATCGCTCCTGCAATACAAGGCCATGACGAAATAAAACAATCCATCTCACTCCTCCTATTTGGTGGGGTCGATAAGACACTGCCGGATGGAACTCGATTGAGAGGGCGGTCGAACATTCTGATGGTTGGTGATCCCGGCACAGGAAAAAGCCAGATTCTAAAATTCGTTTCAGGTCTTGCTTCCAGAGCCTTGTACACATCTGGAAAGGGTACTACTGCAGCGGGCCTGACAGCAGCAGTAATCCATGATGCTGATAGTGGAGCTATGACACTTGAAGCTGGAGCATTGGTCTTGGCAGATCAAGGGATTGCATGCATTGACGAGTTTGACAAAATGGATCCAAATGATCGAACAGCAATACATGAAGCAATGGAACAACATACTGTGAGCATAGCAAAGGCTGGCATTGTTGCTACACTGAATGCACGCACTTCAATCCTAGCCGCGGCAAATCCAACACTTGGTCGATATGAAACATCATGGACTCCTCAGGAAAATATCAAACTACCCTTCACAATACTGTCCAGATTTGACTTAGTCTGGGTCATGATTGACACTCCAAACGAAGAACGCGATAAGGAGCTAGCCAGATTCATTCTGGATATGCATCAGGGGAAGCCAACGAAAACAACAGACGAAACAGCTCCAATACCTCCAGGTCTCTTAAAGAAATACATTGGATATGCTAACCGTAACGTGATTCCCCAACTGTCTCCAGAGGCCGCTGAGGCAATTGAGGATTTCTACGTGGGTCTCCGAAAGCGGGCCGAAGGAGGGGCTGCTCCTGTACCAATTACTGCTCGGCAGCTGGAGTCATTAGTACGCCTTGCAGAAGCTCGAGCAAAAATGGCTCTGCGAAAGAATGTCACTAAAGAGGACGGTCAAGCAGCTGTGGCTCTTATGACCGCGTCATTGCAAGGAGTGGCTCTTGATGTTGAAACGGGCGAGCTTGACATTGATCGTTTAGTTTCGCAGGAAAGTGCCTCACAAAGAAGCGCCAGAACTGCTATTATCAATACTCTCAAGGAAATGGAAACTGATGGTTCGGAAAGTGAGGTCGAGTTACTGCAGAGATTAGAGGTCAAGGGCTTACCCAGAGAGAGAGCTGAAGCAATCATAGCACGACTCGTAGAGGAGGGTGCGGTATATAGCCCCAAGGGCGAGGGCACAATACGACTGCCACCCAAAAGCTAGTAGAATCAGGTTTTGCAACGGAGATGACCGAAACGCAACTTGAGAGCTTGTCGATAAACAAGAAGGTCATCAAACTGCTTCAAGACAATGGAATATCTACACTCTTTCCACCTCAAGAGTCTGCATTTAATACAGGAGTATTGGAAGGCAGGAATCTTGTTCTAGCTGTTCCCACAAGTGCTGGAAAGACGTTAGTAGCTGAGATATGCATGCTCAAGAGCATTCTGGAAGGTCATGGCAAAGCACTGTATCTTGTTCCATTACGCTCACTTGCACGGGAGAAGTACTCTGAATTCAAGAAATATGAATCACTAGGGATTACTATATCAATGTCTATAGGGGACTACGACTCTCCAGGTACCCGTCTCAAAGACGCCGACATAGTTGTACTGACTACAGAAAGAGCTGACTCATTGGTACGTCATAAGACTCAATGGCTTGAAGAAGTAGGAATCATTGTTGTAGATGAGGTCCATCTGGTTAATGATTCAAATCGCGGTCCCACCTTGGAAATGCTTATCGCCAAAATGATGCAGGGCATTCCAGATGTACAAATTGTGGCATTAAGCGCTACAATTTCCAATTCAGATAGAATTGCTGAGTGGTTGAATGCAGAACTTGTCACAAGTACATGGAGACCAGTGCCTTTGAGAGAGGGGGTATATTTTGATAACAAGATATCATTCATTCTTGATGGCATGTCCAAGTCCATTCCAAGAAGGCGACCTGAGATCGTTAGTGACGTGATTTGTGATATTCTGGAAGAAAAGGGACAGGCTCTTGTCTTTGTATCAAGCAGGCGAGCGACTGTTGCCGTCGCCAAGAAGATTGCTTCGTCAGTTCGTCCTTATCTCAATATAAATGCATTAGAACTGCTGACGAAAGTAGCTAAGAAGTTGTCCGCAAGACCCTCAGCTCCAGAAGCAACAAAGATCCTTGCTCGGGTTATTGCTTCAGGAGTGGCCTTTCACCATGCTGGGCTCGACAACAGCGAAAGGACACTTGTTGAGGACTTCTTTAAAGATGACATGTTGAAGGTCGTTATAGCAACCCCTACCCTCGCTGCTGGTGTAAATCTACCAGCTAGACGTGTTATCATTCGTGACTATCGCCGCTTTGAGCAAGGTAGAGGCAGCTATACTATCCCTGTCCTTGAGTACAAGCAGATGGCAGGAAGAGCTGGCCGGCCCAAATATGACAGCTATGGAGAGGCAATACTCATTGCGAAATCCGAGCAAGAGCGTGACTCACTCACAGATGAATACGTGTTAGCTGAGCCAGAGAGAATCACATCAAAGCTCGCATCACCATCCGCTCTCCGTTCTCATCTGCTGGCATCTATTGCGACTGAGATGACACAGAACAGGGAGGAAGTTGACTCATTAATCAAAGGCACATTCTTCTCACACCAATTCGACCCGCTTGAAATCCAACACCATGTTTCATCAGCACTGATTTTCCTTGAAGATGGCCAATTGATTGATTGTACTGAATCTGGTGTATATTCCGCTACTCCTTTGGGCAAGAGGACATCTAGACTATACATTGATCCCTATACCGCCATACTACTTCGTGATGTACTTGCTGAAGCCAAAGAAGTAACTACTATTGGTGTTCTTCATCTCATCTGCCACACTCCTGACCAGCAAATCGCCTACCTGACTAAATCCGAATTTGACGAGTATGACTACTTCGTCGAAGAACACAGTAGTGACTTAATGATTGAACCGCCAATAGATGAAATAGAGGACTACGCACGGTTTCTTGCAGAAGTGAAGACAGCACGACTGTTGGAAGAGTGGATCTCTGAGAGTTCTGAACGTGAGATTACTGAAGGATTTAGTGTTGGTATGGGCGACGTTCACAGGTATGTTCAGACTGCAGAGTGGTTAGTCTATTCAACATCAGAGATTGCAAAAGTAATCAATGCTACACAACACATTCCATTGCTCTACAATCTTCGGTTTCGTCTCAAATACGGCGTACAAAAAGAGCTACTGGACCTTGTCCGCCTCAGAGGAGTCGGTCGTATAAGGGGTAGGATGTTATATGCCAATGGTTTGAAGAATCAGTCTGATCTCTATCATGCATCGCTTGAAAAAATCGCCCGTATACCAACAATAGGCACTTCATTAGCTAGGTCAATAAAGCGGCAGCTTGGAGTGGATCTACCCGTCACGGAAAATGAAGCTATTCTTATTGAGCCTGAAAATGACCAAGACTCTTTTTCAATTCAGACTCTTCTTGAGGACTTTGAAATCGAGAATGACTAGAAGTGAATACCACTCAAACTTCTTCTTAACCTATCAATGAGCTCTCTTGTGTATTGTGTACAATTCTCACTTTCATCATGTGTATCGGAATATGATGTTACTTCGGTACCACTGAGTTCTTCTATAATATTACGTGAACACTTTCCTACAATATCAAGATCATAACCGCCCTCAAGGAAGAATGCCAATTTTCCTCCACAGAGATTCTTTGCCATTGAATTTAGTCTAGAGTTCATCATTGCCATTCCAGAGGTGGTCAAACCCAATACGGTCAACGGATCACTGAAATGTCCATCAAAACCGCATGAAACAAGCACAAACTCGGGTCTATATGACTCACTGATCTTTTCCACGATTTCGGAAAATGCGATGTCATAGGATCTATCGCCTGCTCCTGGATACATTGCAAGATTGACATTGTAGCCCTCTCCCTCTCCGGAACCAATCTCATCAGGAAATCCCGAGCCTGGGAAGAGGGTTCGCCCATCTTGATGAAGCCCTATATAGAGGACCTTATTGATCGTATAGAATGCATTCTGGGTTCCGTTTCCATGATGGGCATCATAGTCCACAATCAGCACTCTCTGGGCTCCATGTTGTTGAATGAGATGTTTCGCTGCAACAGCCACATTATTGATGAAACAGAAACCGAGGGCTCTATCATATTCTGCATGATGTCCTGGTGGGCGACACAACACGTATGCATTATTAGAGGTGCCATCCATGATTCTGTCCATAGCCAATGTACCAGCGCCAGCAGCCATCATTGCGGCATCATAGGTGTATTTGTTGACAGCAGTGTCAAGTGTAAAATACCCGCCCCCACTCTCAGACTTGGATTTGACCATATCTATGTACTGCTTTGCATGAATAGAATAAATCAAATCTAGATTGGCAGGCATGCCCTCAACCACATTAACTTTGGATTCCTCAAGAAGTCCAGTTTCTTGGATGTGTTTCATAGCCGACAACAATCTTTCAGGGCTTTCCGGATGACTCGGTGACATCACATGCTTGGTGAATATTTCATGATAGAGGAGGTCCGTGGTCATTACTATACCCCTTTGTCTGCTTGATTCATTTCCCGTAGATAAGTGTAGACCCCGAAACCAATTGGTCGTCATCTATTCGAACACGTGTTCCAGTAATGCTTTGCAATAACGTTTATCTTGACATCGGTTCACGACAACGACTGCAGGGTCGGTAGTCTAGCTTGGTATGATTCTTGCTTGGGGCGGCTAAGGGCCTAGGGCCTCAAGTCACAGAATGCAAGAGATCGGGCGTTCAAGTCGCCCCCGGCCCACCACTCCTTTCACGAAGATGGTACCTCCCACAGAGTTTCATAGACTGGTCCTGATGAGGTCAAGGTACTTTTTGTCATCCTGAAACACTCAACCGACATTGTTCCTACTGGTGCCCTTACCAGACTCTCAATGTTCTTCATTGTCTGACTACGATCACGTACCGCCCTGACTCTTGCAATTGTGGCATGTGCATGAAACTTCTTGTCACGTGGATAGCTTAAATTCCCAAGGAGGTCATCTATTTCCAATTTCAGTTTGGTGAGCCTGTCCGCATTTTCAGTTACCCCTACCCATATTACTCTTGGACGACTAGTACTTGGGAAAGCACCAATGCCCTCAATCCGAATTGTGAAGGGTCTGAATTGGACCAATGAGAGCTCCTCTCTAATCATCTCGATCTTCGTATGTGGTGTGTCTCCAAGAAATCTCAATGTGAAATGGATATTTTCTCTTTCAACCAGTTTAATTTTCGCTGATTGCCTATCTAGCTCTGACTGAATGTTCGCAATTCTTGAGAGAAGCGTTTCATCTTCAATGTCAATGCTGAGAAATATTCTACTCATAGAAGACATCGTCACACCTCACTGACTGACTATAACCCAGGAAACATAGTGTTATATTAGACTGGCGACCGCAAGGGTAGGAAAGCACCATAAATCCTATTCAATCCTAGGCATTTTTCCGATTGAGTAAAGTTGCATGTTTTCAGGTCAAACCAGTCCCCAGATTCTTGAACCTTTTCGACCAACCCCTCAAGAAAGGGACATGAATCAGCTCAATATGAAACTCTGCCGAACTATGACGGACTATGACCCTGATGTCATCGTGCATAGGAGAGTCGCCGATGATGAGGGTTCTGTGAGCATCACGGTGTGAAGACCATCTGCTTTGAAGACCTCCGCTCCTTCCAGGGCAAGGGAGGAATGAGAAGACACAGCTGGAACCTCTCCACGAATCTGTGGGGGAAGATGCTAGAAGGCGTCCGGTATAGACGCGAGGCTCTCGGTCATAGGAATGGAGGAATCTGGCTGGTAAACCCCGCCTGGACATCTCAGACCTGTCATGTCTGCGGTGAGAGAGGGATTCGAGTGGAGGGTGAAACCTCAACTGCTGAGAAGAGAGGCGGAGAGTACTTCCACTGCCCGAAGTGCGATGAATACTTTCACGCTGATGTGAATGCTGCACGAAATATAATGTATGTTCAACAACCTATAAAGCCCAGTGCCGTTTCTGGGCGTACAAGCTGATGTATAAGTTTGTACAGCTTACAATAAGCGGCAAAGTGGAGTGCCAATTCGCATCCAAGGGAATCTGACCATGAAGCTCGTAATTCTAACAGGGATGCCCGGGGCTGGCAAAAGTGAAGTTGCAAATGCCTTTCAAAGCGCTGGAATTCCAGTCATTGTCATGGGTGATATCATTCGCAAAGAAGTGGAACGACGTGGTATGGATGTCAACCCTGAGAATAACAAACTAGTCATGTTGGAGCTTCGTGATCGGGATGGTCCAGGTGCGGTGGCTATACGGTGTGTGGAAAGTCTAAGAAACTCAGATTCCGAAATAGTTGTGATTGAGGGATGCAGAAGCCTTGCTGAGGTCGATATTTTTGATGATTGCGTGGATGAAGTATGTATAGTTTGCGTTCATTCTTCTCCAAAAGCACGTTTCTTGCGCCTCAAGCAACGCAGTCGAAAAGACGATCCGCAAGACTGGTCTACGTTCAGAGAACGTGATCTTCGCGAGATATCCGTTGGTCTTGGAGCAGTAATCGCTCTAAGTGATATTGTTGTGGTTAATGAAAGAACCATAGAAGAGCTCCGGAATGAGTCTAGGACTCTTGTTCAGAGGTTCATGTAAATGAACGTCATTTTTAGATGTCCAATCTAC
>LRSK01000265.1 GCA_001563325.1 Candidatus Thorarchaeota archaeon SMTZ1-83 | reverse complement strand
GCTACGCCCGCCCCGACCACCATTGCTGCCTGAGTAACGGGCACATCCAATTCAGGCTGAGCCTCTAGAGTCATTGCCTTCGCCACAGACATTGATACCAGTTCCTTTGCCTTCACAGTGGCCAACTCCGGCTCATGTGCGTGAACCCAAGATACGTGCTCCCTGATGTTTGCCATGACGCAGAGGTAGGGATTCAGACCGGCGGCCTTGACAGTCTTCCTAAACGTGTCTTCGTGCATTGTTGGTGAACAAGATGCTACGACAACTCTGTTCAAATTGTGTTCCTTGATCGCCTCCTGGATCTCTTTCTGCCCGGGGTCTGCACAAGTGTATCTGTTCGTCTGGACGAAGACTACACCGGGAAGGGACTTTGAAAACTCGGCGATGGCTTCAATATCAACAACTGCACCGATATTCTTCCCGCACATGCACGGGAAGACCCCGATTCGAACTTCATCAGTTCCTGATACGACTTCAGGCTCAGCGACTTCCACGCTGTCGCCATCTGCATGTTCACTTGTGGTCATCCAGTTTCATTCCCCAAACATGGGTTATCATCCTCACCCGGTCCCATGAGGATTTCGTTGAGTTCGGGCAGAATGGGTAATAAGCCTTAAGGAACGCCAGCTGCGAATTTGGATGCAGGATTCAGTATTGTTCAGTTACCAAAACCGTAAAAAGCATCGCACCAAGCCGAGGTTTCACCCGGTGGAGACTGTCTGCAATGACTGGAAGAGTGTGGAAATACATAACTGAGAAGCTTGAGAGCGAAGGGGCTTGTCACTTCTCTCTGCTAGACCCAGACCCTCTGAGCGCGAGCAATGAATACATTGTGGGCATTGCCGAATTAGCAGAGAAGGCCGGCACTGACGCCATCCTTCGGAAGCATCGATAATGCCGCGAAGGCGATAAGGGAGGCTGTGGACATTCCCACGATACTCTTTCCAGGCGATATCACCGGAGTCACAGAACACGCTGATGCTATGTTCTTCATGAGTCTTCTCAACAGCTCAAATCCCTATTACATAATTGGGGCTCAGGCACTCGCCGCTGTGAGAGTGAAGTTCTCCGGAATAGAAACAATCCCGATGGCCTACCTACTGATAGAGCCTGGCAAGTCAGCAGCTTGGGTTGGCGAGGCGAAATGCTTTCCGCGCGAGAAGCCCAAGCTGGTGTTGATGTACGCACTGGCTGCTGAGTTGCTCGGATACAAGCTCGTGTACCTTGAGGCTGGGAGCGGCGCCGAAGGCGGAGGTGTACCTCCAGAAACAATATCCACAGTTGCACAATATTCCGACTTGCCTATCATAGCCGGCGGCGGCTTCAATGACGCTGAATCTGTTGTGCGCGGTGTTGAAGCAGGGGCATCCATTGTGGTCCAGGGTACATACTTGGAGAAGAATGTCCACAAAGACAAAGGCGCTGGTCTCAAGAAGATAGTAAAGGCACTGAAGGATGCGGGTTCGAAGCGGGTCTAGTGGACCTGTCGAAAGCAACCTTAAATACTTGGGAATGCTTTTTCACCGAAAGGCCTCGAAACGGAGGAATACTCACAGTGTCCTCGAAGACGGAAATGCTCACTGAACTCCTCGAAGACCTGAGTAGAGCCTCCCAAGGCAATGTTCAAGCGAGCGTAATCATTTCGAGGTCCCAAGGACTCCCTATTTGCACTCATTTTCCGCCAGACCATGATCCTTCCGTTGTACCAGAGGAGGATGTGATAGCTGGTCGAGCCACGCAGATAGAATCAGAAACTCGAAAGGTCTTCCAACAACTCAAGCGCGGACCCTTTGCCAGAATGCTGATTGAAGGCGAGTCCGGCTATGTCATCATTTGTGACGCGGGAGAAGAATCTATTCTGGCAGTTCTTACAACTAAGGGCGCGAACATCGGCTACATGTTCTTTATGATGGCAAGAGTCGCAAGGCGCATTGCTAGCATTCTATGATGGCATTCATTCCGGCACTCTTTTATCGAATCTGAATGCGTGCATTAGATAAGCTCACAAAGGTGATAGATGTGCCTGATGACAAATCCAAGAAGACCGAGGACTCTGAGGAGTCAGAGGATGAATGGTCTAAGTGGCGACAGGCCGGAGTAGTTGCGCGAGAGGCACTTAGCATTGCCCGACCCATGGTGAAACCGGGTACCAAGGTATTGGATATCGTGAAAGCAGTGGAGAACCATATTCTGGAGAATGCTTCTGGAATGTCTTTTCCCTGCAACGTTGCGATTAACAACATCGCCGCCCACTACACGTCTCCGGTGGACGACCAGACTGTCATTGAAGAGGGAGACTTGGTGACAGTTGATTGTGGCGCTCACGTGGATGGATGCATTTCAGATAGCGCGTTTACTATTGCTCTCAACCCTGATCATGAGGCTCTTGTGAAGGCATCAGAGGACGCAACCAGGGTCGCCATCCGCATGATGCGACCTGGTGCGAAGCTGAATACCATCGGCGCATTGATTGAAGACACCATAAAGAGCGCTGGATTCGAACCCATCAAACAGCTATCCGGCCATCAGTTAAAGGAGTACGAGCTGCATGGAGAGAAACAGGTTCCGTGTGTATCAGGCAAGTCTGAGGTCCTAGTTGAGGAGGGTGAGGTCTACGCCATTGAAACTTTCGCAAGCACGGGATCTGGCAATGTCACTGACCTTCCCGATCCTCTCATCTACCAATTGCTACCAATCAGAGTGCCGGTCCGTTTCAAGGGGACGAAGCGATTCTTGGGTATTGCGAGGAAGGAGTTCAAGGAGTTCCCATTTGCCAAGAGATGGATGGCTGAACATCTTCGAAAAGCTGAGCTTGAGCTCGCAATCCGGGAGCTTCAGAAGAATGGGGCACTTCTTGCCCACCATATCCTCACCGAGGAAGAGGGCGAGTTTGTATCTCAAGCTGAGGACACAGTTATAGTCACTGCAAAGGGCGCTGAAAAGACAACGTAGGTTGCATCCCACGGTTCTTTCCGGAGCAATGCTATAGAAGACTCCCTTTGTGCAGCCTGAAAACGCGGTTAGGCACATCAATTCAAGAGTTTCAGAACAATTAAAAGTGTGATTTCGCTTTTGGTTTATGTGGGTCCCGGGAGACTGTCTTCTAAGCACTGACTAGGCCGTCGATATCTGGCAGCACCTTACCGGTCCGTATAGCCAAAGGGAGGAGCAGATTTGGATCATATGCGCGGTGATGCTCCAGAGAGGAGTAGTATCGCTAAGGTCGACTCTGAGATACAGATGTGTCCGGAGTGTGGTTCAAACTCTGTGGTCGAGGACCTGACGCGAGGAGAGCGTGTCTGTGGTGGCTGTGGCCTAGTCCTATCCGACCACCGAATTGATTCCGGTGCAGAATGGAGGGCCTTTAGTTCTGAAGAGGCTGATGCGCGAAGCCGAGTTGGTGCCCCACTGAGATACACTGTTCACGACAAGGGTCTCTCTACCGTCATCGACTGGCGCGACCGGGACACATCCGGCCGCAAACTGACACCCACAAGAAGGTCGGAGATCTATCGACTACGCAAATGGCAAATCCGGTCTCGAGTTCACAGCTCCATGGATCGAAACTTGGCCCAGGCAATGTCCGAGCTTGAGAGACTCGCTTCCCAGCTAGGGATTCCAAAGCCGATAAGAGAGTTATCCGCGCTTCTCTATAGGAAGTCCATAATCAAGAAGCTTGTTCGCGGTCGGTCCATAGAAGCTATGGTCGCAGCTACCCTTTATGCCGCTTGCAGAATCCGGATGAAGCCCAGACCTCTTGATGAGGTGGCTGACGCTTCCCGGGTAGACAAGAAGAAGCTCGGCCAGTGCTATCGGTTGCTCTTGCGGTCATTGGCCATCAAGATTCCACTTAGCAACCCAATCGACTACATCTCTCGCTTCGCTTCTCAACTTTCTCTATCTAGTCCTGTTCAGCTCAGGACCGTTGAGATACTGAAAAGAAGCAGAGACATAGGTCTTACAATAGGACGCGATCCTCTTGGCCTGGCAGCTGCAGCCATTTACGTGGCGTCCATAATGTTGGATGAGAGAAGAACACAGCGTGAGATTGCTGAGGTGGCTCGAGTCACTGAGGTAACTGTACGCAACAGATACAAAGAGATTGTGCGGAAACTGGGCATAGACACAATGAATCTTGCCTAGAGCCCCCTGTCTGTTAGAATTCAACGAATCAGAAGAAACGGGTACTCCAGACTGGACTAACGGCTATCTCCGTCCTTGTCTCTGGAATGTCCAGTCTATCTGAACCATTTCCTCAGGGAAGCCCAATTTTGCCAGGACATCGCTGATGACACCACGATGGTCACCTTGGAGCTCTATGTGGCCATGCTTTGCAGCTCCCCCACAAGCAAGCTTGCCCTTGAGCTTGGTGGCCAAGTCACCAAGTTCAATATTCTTGTCGAAGCCTTCTATTACAGTTGTCAGCCGGCCCCATTTTCTTCGTTCTACAGTCACAGTAATACGGGCCTCTTCCTGCGCTATGGTTTCACAAACGCATAGGTCTGTTGGAAGGCCACACGTGGGACAGATCCCACCTTCGTCATCGCTCACGCAGTCTTTTACTCCTGATGTTGGTTTTTGCACCTTGGGGCCAGTCACGCATATAAGTTCTCTGAAGGGTAATCCCAAGGGTAATACGGAAGCCCTCTTTGAGCAAGAGTAAAGAAGTCGAAACCACAGACTGTGATTCAGAATGGTCCCCAGAATCCTAATAGTTGATGCTCTGAGTGCAGGAAGAGGTCGCCGTACCAGCTCCCGTGATTCGATTGGCTGCGGCCCCCGCGCGGTCGCTGGTGTCTTGCAGATGCACGATGTATCTTGCAGAATAGTTCGGGCTGAGGAGGTTCTGGCTACTCCACGACGGCTGCGTGGCTATGATCATATTGCGTTAAGCGCAATGACCATGGACTCTCCTGTTACTCAATCGATTATCAAGAAATGGCGACACACGAACGCCTCAGGTAGAGTCATCCTCGGAGGTCCAATTAGCTCTGATCCAATCAATGTCCTGAGAGAGCTAAAACCAGATCTGCTTGTGACAGGTGAGGGGGAGGGCACCTTGAACAGTCTTCTTGTGGCCGGCTACTTGGATGAGAGTATTGACTGCTCTCAGTTCCGAGGCGTAGCTTTTCTTGACAATAAGAAGCCTATTGTTAATGCCCCCCGTTCACTCTTGACGGCCATTGAGATCTCAGAGGTCTACGTACCCTCAACTACAAGGATCGTGGACTATGGAGCCTACCAAGCAGCCAGAGTCTACGTAGAAGCGGTACGAGGTTGTTCGAACTTCAGGAGAACCACCCTCCAATTGCCTGATGGACGTGAGTGCTCTGAATGTGGTAATTGCGAGTCTGAACGCCCTGATGATAGACTAGACTGTCCAGAGAACATACCTGCCGGCTGTGGTTTCTGCAGTGTGCCCCATACTTGGGGCCCTCCCCGAAGTCGGACTCCTGAATCCATATTTGATGAAATCGAGATTCTTCTAGACCTAGGAGTGCATAAGATCGTGCTAGAAGCTCCAGATTTCCTAGACTACTATCGAGGGTCGGAACCGTTGACTCACCCCTGTGAACCTGAAGCTAACATAGATGCCATCTCCGACCTTCTTGAACGACTCTCGTCATTGCCGCCGATAATCGATGGCCTGGCCAGAATCTCTATTGAGAACGTCAAGGCTTGCCTATTCACTGATGAAGTTGCATTGGCACTCTCAAAATCGATGAGGGGAATATCTCCGAACATAGGTGTTGAAACCGGGTCAGACGACCACCTCCGGTGCATCGGGAAGTGTGGAAGTAAGGGCGACGTTCTCAGAGCCGTAAAGATTGCTGTGAATCACAGTATGGCTCCGTTTGTCTACTTGATCTATGGCTTGCCAGGTGAAACCCCCGAAACGATAAAAGAGTCGATTAGATTCATGAACCAAGTTGCTGAAGCTGGAGCGGAACGCATAATCCTGTACGGATTCAGAGCACTCCCTGGGTCTGCCTTCTCAGACTTTCACGAGCCCTCACCCAAGAATCCGTTATACAAAGAACTGAAGCAGGAAGCATCCAAGATAAACAGAGCCAAGAAAAAGGAGTACCTAGGAAAGACCTTGCTCGGAATCGCCGCTGAGCCCTCATGGGAGCGGCACGGCTACACGATGTTCTATCCCCTAGAAGAGGGGCCACTCATTGCGGTTAGGGGTGGGTTCTCTTCGGGGGCTCTGCTTCCCATTCAAATCAAGAAAGTGCTAAGTAGTGGTCTGGTAGAAGGCACGGTGCAGCCCGAAACAGACGAAGAGTAGGCTTTGTGCACCACCACAAGAAAAGCTTCATAAGCTCAATCCTACCGAGAGATGCACCGAGGTTTGCCGCCTTTGACCGAGTCTTAAGAGGCGATATCTTATGGTCTACATTTGTCATAGTTGCCACAAAGAAGTCACACCAGAGGGCCTCAGGACTCTGCCAGGAGTTAAATGCCCCTATTGTGGAGGCCGAATACTGTACAAGATTCGCCCGCCGGTTGTGAAGCGAGTCAAAGGAACCTGATTCTCCAAAGCCATGACTGCAAGTCATGGTCTGTACATCAAGATCACAGCAGTCAGCATTGAGGCCAGGAAGAGAAATATGAAAAACAGCGTTATGATCTTCCGTTTCCACCCATATCTCATTGCACGTTCTCTCCTATCAGAATCCTACCTAAGTCTTCCAGACCCTCTATACCCCTAATCTCACTATCGAAGAGCGGAACCTCCGTAAGGTCAAGGTCCGAATATAGCTCTCTGATATCCGCAAGATTCGTCTGTTGCATCTCACGGCGCTTTGAGCAGAACACACAATCAGGATTCCCTGGAACAAGTTGATTCACTATGATGTTGGATGCGGGGATCTTCCAGACGTTCAGACTCGCTAGTAGGCGCTGAGTTTCAAAAACAGCCATAGCTTCTGGTATCATGACCACGACGAATTGAGTCTTCTCTGCATCAGAGAGTTCCAATCTTGCCGCCCGGATCTTCTCCTTGGTGTTCTGCAACATCTCCCATGACGTGTCCTCGCGCTCCCCTCCACCAAACATGGCTCTCATCCCTGCAATCATAGAGCCCAACCGTTGCCTCAGTGTGAGAATCCTCCCCAGCCAGCTATCCAGAAGATCAGGTAGCTCTAGCAACTTCAGCGTATGCCCAGTTGGTGCTGTATCGAAGATTACTCGATCGTAGGAGCTGTCTTCGAGAAACTCCAGCATTTTGCCAAACGCCATCGCTTCATCCGAACCCGGCGGGGACATCGTACTGATGTCTCCCATCAGCTGTGAGGCCATTTCCATTTCAGGTCCTGCAGCTCCTGACCCAATGGTGTTCTCGAACTCTTTCATACCCTTTTCAGTGTCTATTTCCATACCCCAGAGATTATCAAATCCCTTGATGGCCACGATTTCGCCGCCTGAAACGTCCTGGTCGAAGCTGTCACTAAGGCTATGAGCTGGGTCGGTTGACAGAACGAGGGTCCTGAAACCCTGCCGCGCTGACAGAACGGCCATTGCTCCTGCACAGCTCGTCTTGCCAACGCCACCCTTCCCTCCTGAGAGGATGAACTTGATGTTTTCATTGAAGACTATGTCTTTGATAGTCATTATGTGACCTCTGCCGCACTGGCCTCGTGTGGCTGTATTAATGCTTCCCTCGCACCAACTGTGCGGTTTCAGTCAGCAGACGTACAGAAACCTATCGCAGGATAACAACTATATTGTCGAGAAGTTCCTTGAGAGAGTAATACTTACGAGGACAGCTGCATGTCGTTTCCCCAAGTGAGAACAACAGCATGGGAATTCCCCTCCACAATCATCAAGCTTATGGGTATGGAGGTTCCTGATGGCATGCCTCCACCAAACCAAGAGCTGCTTGAGAAGTTCAATCCGACTGGAGTAGTGCTCATAATCATTGACAACTTCGGTCTCTTCGAGGCCGTAGTATACCAACCGGAGGCTCTGATCAAGAACATGGAGGCCTTGGCGCTTATCGAAACCGATGACCCTTACGCTATGCCTCTTCTGAAGACGCTTCTCACTGGTCGAAGCGAGTATTTTCACCTCATTCAATACATTCGAAACTATGGCAAGACGGTGAAGGCAATCTGCAGAGAAGATGACATGGAGGAACTCGGATTGGATCCGGGCTTCACCGTACATAAGCGAGATGATATGCAGACCTACGTTGAGTCGACGAAGCACATCTTCAAGAATGAGTTGCTATTTCTTCACTTTCTGGACTTCGAGAGTCTGTATGCTCAGTATGGCCACAGGACTCCTCCAAAGACGCTTTTGGAGAAGATTGTCCGAAGGACCGACAATTGGGTCAAAGTACTACTCAAACAGGCAAGACTTGGAACGCTTTTCATGATTATAGGCAATCATGGACGACATCCTGTTCCACTGGACTACAAGGGCAAGCTGGCAGAATGGCGCAAGGCGAATGCGCCCATTGCAATTATGTTTCAGAAACGGTCAGAGTAATGCCGGAAGGCCGAACACAATAGCGACCAAGGCTAGGACTAGACATAGTTTCCAGAAGCTGATTGTGCGTGCCAGTCTAAGAAGAGACTCCATTGATGCCAAGCCCACAATGAACACGATGAGCTCCATCACCGCCAAGTCTAGTACACCAATCGATGATGGCACTGCATTTCCAAAGAGCACTTCAACTGCAAGTATGCCTATGACCGCTGGGACGCTCATAAGAAAACTGAATCTCAAGGCGGACTCCTTGTCAACTCTCTGCATAAGGAGTGCCGAAACTGTGACGCCGGATCTGCTTAGTCCCGGAAGCACGGCAAGACCCTGAACGAGTCCAGTACTGATTGCCTCTTCGTCTCCAACGTCGTTTGGAGTGTGATTGGACATCTCACTCTGCGTTCTGCGTGTGGGGATATATAGAAAAAGCGCGGTTGCGAGAAGTAGAATCCCGACAACCATATTCATCATCTCGCCATGGATCGTGGCAAGACCGTCCTTCAAGAAGACATAGAGTGGAATCGCTGTCACGGCCGTGCCAATCGTTCCAATCACTAGTAGTCTCAAGAGTCGCCTATCCTTCATCGTTAGGACATCGAGAACTGTTCTTGGATATCGAACCAATACTGAGAGCGTAGTCCCGAGATGCAACCACACTACTAGTGACAACAGTTCGTCAGACGGAACCTGGCCGAAATTGTAAACGAAAAGAACAACCTGGCCTTCACTACTTATCGGCAACCATTCTACAAGTCCTTGAATCACTGCCACTATGATCTGCCAAGGTTCCATGAGTATCATCCACTTAGGCCACGCTCGGTACTAAAGAATTAAAAGGGTAGCTCTGAGCCCGACTGACTATTCACGCAGAGATGAGAACACATGGTCCTCGACAACAACAGATACATCAGTTCTGAACTGGCACAAATCACTCAGATGCTTGAGGAACACTTCCGAGTTGCGCTATCGGCAAACAAGATTGTGAAGAGTGCAATCGTTGACTGGCTCGAGGAGGGGAGGAAGGTAGACTCCAAACAACTCGAGAAGATCACCGAGCTAGAAGAGAAGGGGGACTCGATTAAGCTAGCCATTCTCAATGAGCTCTCCAAGGTCAATACACTGATGCAGCGTGAGGACCTGCTACGATTGGTCAATTACAATGACAAACTCATCGACGGGGCGGAGATTGCATGCTACCATCTTGCGGCGGTTGCGGGGTCCTGGAATCCAACGGGTGACCTGAAATCGATGATTGCCAAGTTCATCGGGCTATTCATTGACCAGATCACACATCAGAGAGAAGCCGTAAGATTCCTTCACATCAATATCGAGGAGTCCATCAAGAAAGCTGATGAGATATGTAGGCTTGAGAAGCAAATAGACATCCTTCAGAGAGATATCGTATCTCATCTCTACTCACTTGAGGTCGGTCTTGCAGTGGTCCTTCGTTTCCGTGATTTCATCAACATGATGGAAGAGATATCTAACTTCAGCGAAGACGCAGCCAACACAATCAGAGGTCTCTCTCTAACACTCAACACATGATACGGCCGGTGGAGGCATTGTCAAGTCCACATGAGGATATTGCCAAGGCGGAATTGGTTGGGGACCGAGGCGTAGTCTGGAACCCTGAACATGGCATGCGGCTCTACGGAGACGGCTATTTCGGACAACCTCTCGGGATTAGAAAGCCCAAGTCTGCTGTGTTTGACAAGCCGCTAGAACTCTCGTTGATTGAGTGTACCTACCTCACCAAGGCCGGCCGACTAGAGTTACACAGCAGGCAAGAACAACGAACTCTAACGCATGATGATCTCTTGGAGCTTGGCGCAAAGAAGGTCGAAGACTTCAAGGAACGATTCTTGGTCTATAGTCAGTTGCGTGAGCGAGGGTATGTCGTGAGGCCCGGTCTCAAGTTTGGAACTGACTTTGCGGTTTACGAACACGGACCAGGAAAAGATCATGCTCCACTACTGGTGCATGTGATACCGCAGAGAAAAGGTGTTGTCCCCCTAGATATTGTTAGGGCTGGGAGGCTCGCAACCAGCGTTCGTAAGCGGTTCATTGTCGCGACCATCAAGGAAAACGGCCAGATTGCATACTACAGTTTCGTTTGGCATCGTCCGTAGGTGTCATACCGGAGCAAAACAAATAAGGACTCAGACCAAGCGTTTCCCAAACTCATCCAGCCCAGAAGGGTGATTTCTGAATGGCAGACAAAGCTGAGAACGCAAAGACCTTCGGGTCATTGTTGGCGGAAGCTTGGGAGCATACTCCTTCCTTCATCTGCAGCAATGACGACTACATATACATTCTATATCCAACTGACGAATCCAAAGAGAAGTGGGTTGAGGCATCACTCACCTTCCCTGATGGTTCTATCGACACGAAGGAGGTTGAACCTGCGAAAGCAATTGCGCTTCTTGTGGAAGAACTGAAGGTCCTTCCCGATTACGGCGCTGAGAGCATAGTTTCAACCAAGGCGAAGCTAGATGAAGTCACAGCACGTCTTGGTACACTGACGTAGTGACAATCTAAGCATGAAAGTTGCAACCCACTCTGCAAAATCCAAAACTAGACTCTGCACGGGGCGGAGTAATCCGATGTCTGAGGAACTTGTGACTTGTCCCTCATGTGGTATGGAGGTTCCTGAGGGGAGTTTCTGCAAGTCTTGCGGGAAACCCTTAGCAGTCACTGAAGAAGCTACCTTGGACCTTGAGGCCTTTGAGGCGCCGGTAGATCTGGAATCTTCCGTTATAGATACACCAACAGTGGCAGTTCCATTTGGCATGACCGTTGACGGAATGGACCAACGAGAGTTTGTGACATTGATGTCCAGAGCTGAACTAAGGGTCATTCGAAAGGAACTAGACACCTTGCTGGATCAGATTCAAGCTACGCGTCAGGCTCTCAAACTGAAACATGCTGACAAGGCCGTCCTAACCGCACGGGCGGAAGACCTGAGAGCTGCCTTTGACAAGACCAAGACAAGGCGTGAAGAGCTCTCTGATTTCAGAGGGGATCTTCGTCTGGAGAGGGCAGTCAAGACACTTGATGTGCTAGAGGAGAAACGTTCCAAGCTAGAAGAAATGCAAGGGACTCTAGACAAGTCTGTCTACAAGGAGCAGAAAAAGAAGATTGCCGACGCAATCAAGACTACAAAGAAGAATCTCAAGAGTTCCATAAAGGACGCAGAGAACTGGTTGAAGAGCATGAACAAGACAAGCCAAACTCTGCAACGAAACAGTAGTCGACTCGAAGCTCGACATAGGATCGGAGACGTTTCATCAGGCAAGTATGAAACAGAAAGAGCCGGAGTGGAACGGTCCTTGAAGATTCTCGAGATTGGCAGGGCAATTCTGGATGAGGCTCTCGTTGAAGCCAAGAAGAAGAAATGAACAATGAGTTGTGTTTGGAGTGAGTTGTTATGTCCAAGGGTCTCACTGAATGCACACCAACTTGTAGAGAATTCAAATGCAGTCGCCAGCCCAGCGCACTCAGGATTCGGCGTACAGACTCGAAGAAGACGATAATGTGCACAGAAACTGACGATGAGTGCGATGGAGCCTGGTGCAAATTCGGAGTCTGCGCCATACGGAAGATGACGGATGCTGGCAAATGCAAGGGGCTTCAGAATGTGCGAGCCCCCTTAAATGACGATTTTGACTATACTGGGGATAGATTGGAAGAAGTCCCGTCTACATACTCCAGGCATCTAGGGGGGAAGAGAGCCTTCGATAGAAACGGGCGCATATAGGACTTGTCCCGCAACCTCTATAAGCAACACGCAAGTCATCGCAGCAAGCCAAGGTGAACCAAAGTGCTAGAGGAAGTTCGCTCAGAAATGAGGGCCCTGATTTACCTCATGATAGGGCTTTCTATGTTAGGGATTGGTATCATACTCGGACAGGCTGCTTTCGCGATAGGCTTCCTCGGTCCACCGTAGCTCACTGATTCTCCCAAGAGTTGTTCTGTTTGACACGTTTAGAGGAGATTGTTGCCCTCCTACACGAGTTCGAGGGAATCTCCCGCAAGTACGTTCTTCCTTCTATTATCGGACGTCTTCGTGCAACGTCTTACAATGGCAATCAAGAACACGGACTTGGTGAAGATTCGGCCGCAATTCTGACAACAAGCGATGAGATTGTTCTACTCACGACTGACGCAATTGTTGAGGAACTATGCCTCAACCATCCGCGAGCCGCCGGCTTCAATGCAGTATTGGCAACCGTTATGGACATCTATGCAGCAGGGGGCACTCCTACTTCCTTCGCTGTGGCAATCTCATACTATGACTCCGCTATCGGCGAGCAGATTCTAGAGGGTTTGATTGATGGGTCTCATACTTTTCGAGTCCCCATAGTTAGAGGCCACACGAATCCCCAGTCCACGTCTACCTATGTTGTTGGATCTGCAACAGGGACGGTCAAGAAAGAGAATATGCTGACGGCCGGTGGGGCTTGCGACAACGATGTGTTGATTCTGCTCTTCGACAGTCGAGGACGTCGCGGAGGCAGTTACAAGTTAGGTTGGGACTCGGTCACTGAGCGATCTGCGAACGAGGTCGTGGAACGGCTCTCTGTGATGATCAAACTAGCTCAAAAGCATCTTGTGACCGCCGCCAAGGATGTTTCAGTTGCAGGACTCGTGGGCACAGCCGGAATGCTACTGGAATACTCAGGGAAGGGAGGATTTCTCGACCTTGATGCAGTAGACTCAGCTCGTCCCAACTCTATAATACTCGAAGATTGGGTTCGCATGTACGTATCATTGGGATTCCTTGTAGCAGTGAATCCAGAGAAAGTGCCCTTGGTAGAGAAGGTGGCGCGCGAGTGCGGGCTTACAGCGGTCCAAGTAGGTGAGGTGGACAATACGATGTCACTTAGGCTTAGATTGTCCGCAGAAGAACGGGTCATGTTTGACTACTCAGAAGGCCCACTATTGACTCCGAAAGGTGATGTCTAGAGCTCTGCTGGTCCGTCAATGTTATAATGTACACGTGTACGCTCATCGATGAAGTGAGGAAGTTGTCGTCAACAAAGAAGACCTGCAGCATTGTTGGGTGTCAAAACGATTCCAAGCGGTCTTTCCCGACAGTACGCATAACCAAGAGCATCGCGAATACAGGTCTGCAGGTAAAGGATGCTCGTTCAAGGAAAGTCTATCTCTGCTCTGACCATTGGAAACTTGTTAAGAAGGAATTCAAGAAAGACACGAAGCCAGAGCGACTCCGTTGGGGCCATTAGCAACTGTCATATGAGTAGTAATCCACCCTTATCCAGTGGGCCACTGGAAGTGTTCACCGATGACAGCTGAAGATGACGCATTCTCAAAGCTGAAGCCTAACTGGAAGTTGTGGTTAGAGCATGATGGCGACTACGTATTTGGACCTGGTGCTTTCGCAATTCTGAGGAGCATCAAAGAGAACGGCACAATTACAGAGGGCGCGAAGGCGTTAGGAATGTCATATCGATATGCCTGGGGTGTCGTGAGGAAGATTGAACAGAAAACCGGAGTCAAGCTCCTAGAAACCTACAAGGGTGGCACTGAGGGTGGTGGGGGCGCAAGAATAACCGGGTTTGGTCTGAAACTCATGGATCTCTTTGCCAGTGTACAGGATAGTTTCGAGAGGGTCACCGTGAAGCGGACCAGGGATCAATCACGAAAACCGTAGTACGATTGCCCCATTTGGACAATGGCTTTTGCACTCTAGACAGAGGATGCACTCCGGCGAACGCAACGCCTTATAGGGGTAGCGGCGAATTCTGATGTTCATGGGACACACAACTTCACACACGTTGCAGGTGTCAGGTGTACATCTTGCAGGATTCCTTCCTATGCCAACGATAGCCTCTCTGGAGAACGCACCATAGAGCCATCCTGCAGGGCACAACCATCTACAGAACCATCTGGGCACCCAGATTCCGATACCCACAATCAAAATCACGAACGCAATCTGTGCTATGAAGAATCCCCACTGTGTGATGAACCATATAGTTTAGAAGATAATGAAGGCGGGATTGAAAGGATCAAATGCCGCTGTGGCGAATGGTCCAAGTATGTTCACAAGATCATCAGCAGTTCCGAAGAGCCCGCTTATTCCAACCCATACGGCCAGCCCCATTACGATTACGAAGATGTACGTCTTAACGCGCCGAAGCTCATCCTCAGTATTAGGAGACGGACGCACTTTGGTTCTTTTTGGAAGTGTAGCGAAGTCTTGGATTGTCCCAATTGGACACACCCACCCGCAGGCTGATCTGCCGAGAATCGTGAGGATTATGATCATCGCTCCGAGTGTGAAGAACGGGAATATGCCTCCGGAGAATTCTCGCTGAAGAGTGTCGAAGGTGCCAGCAAGAACAGCTCCTGGTGCTTCCAGGGGGGCGATGATGGGCAAGCTCGGCAAGATGTCGCGAAAGCCCTCCCAGAATGCTAGAATTTGCTCACCCCCAAACCACGTAGCGAGAATGTATGCGTTGATTCCTAGGAGGAACAGCAGCTGGACAACTCGTCTTAGCATCCGAATATTGAAGATGATGCCGATTGGATTCTCTAGACTCAGTCTTCTTGGGGTCTCTGGTTCATGGTGGATTTCACTGTCCTCGTCATCTGAAACCTCTTCTAAGTCCAACTCGTCCTCTTCAACATCCATGTCTTCAGACGATTCAGAATCCTTAGCCATTACATTCAGACCTCAACCAAGGAGGTATCGACGGCGAAGACCTGAGCCGTCATTAAAAAGCTTGTGCTGAAATGAAACCGACCTTTAGCCTCAGATGACGGAGGAAAAGGCAATCTCGATAGTGCCGGAATCGAGTTGAACATGCATTATGTAGGGTCCAGAATCCGATGGTCCAACAAGGACTATCGAGTGATCATAGGCCACACTCCATGTTCTGGTTTCCAAGCCTTCCATCTCAAACATAATCGTGAGAGTTGTCCCAACAGAGGCAATGACTATGCCGTCGGGCACGTGGATCTCGATCGCGATGTTGTTTGCTAGCCCGTCGTTCACGCTTCCAGTGACGTTATGTACTCTGTCAGCGAATAGACTTGCTCTCTCTAATTGAGACGCAGTTCCAAGTGTGTCCATTGCGTACATGAGAACTGGAACACCTATCAGCACGGCAGTTGAGAGACCAATTGCAACTAGAAGCATCTTCTCTAGAGACCTTGAAACCATGAGATTCATCTCAGCAATCTGCCCAATAAACAGCCCGCTAATCGTAGTGTTGGAGCGTAACAAGCTCGATAGCGAAGGGTTTAAGCTGGTGTTCTGAGCAAGACCAAGACTGTTGGATGATGACGCAACTCGTTCCAGTTCATGTCGGCCTTGTGGGTCACATTGATCATGGCAAGACCGAGCTGGCCCGCGCATTGAGTGAGAAAGTTTCCACTGCAGGCCTTGACAAGCATCCGCAAGCTAAGGAGAGAGGAATAACCATCGACCTTGGCTTCACGATGTTCACTCTTGGGAAAATGCGTGTGACACTGGTAGATGCCCCGGGACATGCAGACTTGATTAGGAGTGTCGTTGCAGGAGCAAACATAATCGATGCAGCGATTCTTGTTGTGGCCGCAGACGAGGGTCCCAAGATTCAGACGGGAGAGCACATTGTCGTGCTGCGGTCCTTGGGGATTGATACGATTGTGGTGGCGATAACCAAGAGTGATTTAGTTGAACCCAAGGCCCTAAAGGCAGTCCAAGAAAAGGTACGTACCGTCCTTCAAGAGGCGGCGTTCAAAGACACAGCATATGTCGCAGTCTCAGCCAAGAATGGAGAGGGTATTGACCAGCTGAAGGAGGTCCTCAACCAGAAGATTAGGCCGAAGAAGAGATTGACCGATGGCTCATTTCTTATGCCTATTGACCATGCATTTCCAGTGAAGGGCCATGGTACAGTGGTCACAGGCACAATCCAACGAGGGATTCTGCGCGCTGGGGACACAGTGAGGCTGATGCCACAGGATGCAGAAGCGAGAGTAAGAACGATCCAGACATTCGGGGAAAACCTACCTGAGGCGAAGGCTGGAGACCGAGTGGGTGTCAACATTCCTGACATGAAATACAGCGAGATAAGTCGCGGTGACTATTTGTCTGAACAAGGGGCTCTCGTCAGCCGGAAAGGAGTCCTAGTCCAACTGGAAAGAAACCGATTGTACAAGGGGAGAATAACGGACAGGATGGTTGTAAGCACAATGGTGGGGATGCCGAACGTGACCGCCGAAATTGTGCCCTTCACTGAAGATAGGAGGGTCATCATGGATGAGGCAAAGGAAACGGGATTCATGGCAGCCCTGCTATTCCAGAACCAAATCGCAGTTGAGGAAGGCCAGAAGGTGATCTTAATGAGGACCGACCTGCCGCCTACTCATATGAGGATAGTTGGGTCGGGGGAGGTCATTGAAACTCCAGCGAAGATTGTGTTGAACAGACGCAGAGTTCGCATGGGAAGAATAGGCAGAGTGCGTACTGACGATGTACTAGTCGAAGGAATTGCCTCAAGCAAGGATCGCGCTGAGTTGTTTGTAGGTTCTCCTGTACAGACTACAAGTGGCATCAGGGGAACCCTTATGCGGCCCTTTGGTACTCGAGGTGTGCTAATCGGCGTCTTCCAGGCCCCAGTGAAGGAGTCAGACAAAGTGATTTACGAAAAACTCGTTGAGGAGGAACTCAGCTTTGGATATAGAAGATCGACTGCTTGATATCATTCCAACGAACATGGCAGAGAGAGGACGGGTGACTATTGAGGCACTGTTGGCTCCTCTTAGGGACCTGCTGAACCGCAGAAGATTCCCCAAGATGCCTTTCTCAGACTTGCAGTTGGAGACTCTGTTCAGACTCTTGTCCTCAATGGACACAGATAAGGATCCAGAATCGGCACGAGTCGGGGAACGAGAAGGACGGGTGGCATCCCCTTTTGTCGAACGGATGGCTTTCGGTTTCAATCATGGAATCGGTCGCAGTGGCCATGTTGCTGCCCCTCAGCCCAAGGCCCCCGGGACGTCACTGATGCAGCAGGTGGCGGACCAAGTGGCAGTTGACGCCATCAGGAAGCTGGGGCTGAGCAATGTCCGAAACGGCGTTGTGCTGCCCTTAGCGACTGGAATGAGCATTGCCCTAGTCCTGGGCGCCCTGCGGAGAGAAATGGGCGTCCGAGGAGTGCTGTATCCGAGACTTGACCATGCTTCTCCCATTCGTGCAATAGCACTAGCCGGGCTTGAACATGTACAAGTACCTACGATTCTAGAGGGTGATGCTGTCCAAGCAGACATCTCTGAGCTAGAACGATGTATATCGAAGAATGAATCGTATGCAGTATTGGCGACAACAACCTTCTTTCCGCCCCGGTTGTCTGATCCCTTGAAAGAGATCTCCAGACTTTGCAGCGACAGCGCAATTCCTCTGATAATCAATAACGCGTATGGAGTTCAATCAGAAGCCATAATGTCCTCCATCCGTTCCGCAATAGATGCTGGTAGAGTTGATGCAATTGTACAGAGCAGCGACAAGAACTTCCTTTCACCAGTTGGCGCATCGATTGTCGTGACTCCTGAATCCGAAACCAAGGAATGGATTGCAGAAACCTACGCTGGCAGGGCAACGGCCGCGCCAGTGGTCCAGACACTCGCCGCCATGTTAGCCATTGGTCAAGAGGGATATGAAAAGCTGAGAGAAGAGCAGAGAGAGAACAGGGAGTTCTTGGAGAACAAGATGGAAGAAATAGCCGAATCAGTCAAGCAACGTGTTCTTTCCGTAGATAATGCAATCGCCTGTGCGATGACTCTAGATGGCCTATCCGCAAAGGAGGTAGGAGCCAGATTGTATTGCCGGCGGGTCACAGGACCCCGTGTGGTGGAAAGAGGAGCATTTGGTTCCTGCATCGACAACTATCCGCACGACTACATAGTAATGAACGCGGCCATTGGAGCGTCAAGAAAAGACGTGGAAACAGCTACTGCCAAACTCTATAAGGAGGTCAGTAGCTAATTCACGGTTGGCCAGTAGGGAGGGCTAAAACCTTGGCAGAGATTGGTGACAGAACTGAGATCAAAAAGACCCTCGGTTACGACATCCCTGAGTCTGCAGTTGTGTTTAGACTCGTTTGGTACGCCGTTGCTTCCCGGCCCGGCGTCCTTCTGAACGAATACAGCGAAGCTGAGAGTCAGATCTTTGAGGGGAAGGCTGTATTTTCGACCAAGATTGATGGCAACAAGGTTGACGTAAGCGTCTCGGTTGAGGAGGCCCAGAAGATGGTTGAAGTCACCGCCTTGGGCGAAGACCCCGCGGCACTTGAGAAATACATTGATGAGATAACTACGTCTACAGGAAACTCTCTAAAGAAGTATCAGGCCTTGCCTGACGATATCAAGGGAAAACTCAGACGTGCACTAGTCGCAAAGACCTGTTGGGACCGTCTTGTGTTCGAGATACTTAATAAGGCATCCTTGGGTGCGGTCTATTTCCAGCTGGCTCATGGAAGGGAGATGATGATCAAGGCCATCGAGGGGGAGGACATGATGTCACTTCCGCTTACGACCTCGGGTTGGCTAAGTCGGATTGAATCCATGCCCCGTGAGGAGCCTCTTCCTGGCAATGTCGCCACCGAGTTGGCGAAGAAGAGCATAGAGTGGAAGAAGGAAACACAAGAGGTCATAGCCAGATATCTCTAGACGCTCGACCCTCAAGCTTAAGTCCTTAGCTGATATGAGGAGTCTGTGGCCTCCTACTGGGTCGGTGGTCCGGCTCCGTGGGCTTCAAACCCATGATCGTGCAAGCGATTAGAGTTCGATTCTCTTAGGAGGCCGCCATTCTTCTTGCTGCATTCTCTATCGCTCCCCCTCCACTAGAGCTCCCAAGTCTTCCATCAGTGACTGTTCTGTTTCGTGAGGTGTGAGCCCTTCGGCCTTGGATCTTGCCAATGCCTCTCGTCTTGCTTTCGTGACTCTCGGGTCGTTTCTGTAAGTGGGATTCTCCTGCAGAAAGCGTGCCACGACCTGCCTTGTGATAACGTCCACCAGTCTACTCCGGGCACCACTATCTTGAGTTTCTTGGATCTCTGAACTTGGCTCCAGCGTCTTCAACCTCTCAACAATCTCGTCTGCTGCATCATCAAGTGTGTGAGCCCCAAGGTCTACAGTCGCTATCGGACTGTCCCAAGCGTATCTGTCGCCCGGAACGTCGAGTTTCTCATTGATTCTCAGGATGACTTCTTCAGGAATGTTGGAGCCTCTCTCTGTGTTCCTAGAGAGCGCATCATCCACTGGTGTCGAAATGTGAACAGTGGCAAAGCTACATCCTCTTCGCACCGTTATTTCATAGAGTTCGTGACGCATGCTTGTATAGTAGTTTGTGTCATCGTGGATGACGGATTTTCCTTCTCCAATCGCTTTCTCTGTCTTCTCGAGCGCTGCCCGTCTAACTCTCTTCTCGTTATCAGGGCTGAATTCCGCGTAGTACTTGTCGTCGCGCCAGTCATCTGTGCTGACAATCACTACGTCCGTTTCTTTCGTCAACCGCGCAACAATGACAGAAGCCAGTGCCGACTTGCCCGAGGCGGGTATTCCACATAAGGCTAGCAAGAATTGGTCCATTAGCTGTCAGGAGAGGTATGGTCATCCCACAAAAGAATCTGCTGAAAAGAAGTGAAACGCAGCAGTGGGTCACTCCCACTACTACGGTTTGATTGTAATCTCCAGGCTATTGGCCAGGTCCTTGTATCTGTTCCTCACAGTGACCTCAGTCACGTTTGAGGCCTCAGCAATCTCTCTCTGTGTCCGCCTGTCGCTTGTGATTATGCCAGCAATGTAGAGTGCTGCTGCTGCAAGACCACCGGGGTCTTTGCCAGCCGTTATCCCCTCTCTCCTAGCATCGTTGATGATACTCATTGCTGTCTGGACAGTCTGACCGTCGAGTCCCAGATCTGAGGATATTCTCGGCATAAGGTCGTTTGCCGAAGGAATTGGAACCTTGACGTCAACGTGTCGTAGAATGAGCCTCACACACTGACCTAGTTCCTTCCTGTTAACTCTAGCCTCGGCGACTATCTCATCAAGCTGCCTGGGTATCTTGTGGATTCTACAAGACAAATAGATGGTCGCGGCCACCATTCCTTCGATGCTGCGCCCTCTGACAAGGCGTTTTGCAAGGGCCTTCCTATAGACAAGGGCTGCTGTTTCCTTGGTTTCATTTGGCACTCCCAGCTGGGATGTGAGCCTATCCATCTCACTCATTGCAATACTCAGGTTTCTGTGCTGAGAGCTGTGAACAAGAGTTCTAATCTGCCACTTACGCATCCGGTAGATTGCGGCGCGTGAACTTGCAGCGATTGCTCTGCCGTTGGCATCTCTGTCACTCCAGCCTATTGTTGTTGCGAGCCCTTTGTCAGCCATGGTGAGGGTCATTGGGGAGCCAGTTCGTGCCCTAGCATTTCTTTCCTCAGAAGTGAATGCTCTCCATTCTGGGCCCGAATCGATATGTCTCTCATTGATTACACAACCACACGTTGTGCATACACTCTCTCCTCTAGCAAGGTCCTGATAGAAGTCATTGCCACCACATATTGCACATACGTTTGTGCCCCTGTCACGGCCGGTCATCGAGCGGACTGGTTTCGCCATTAATGTTCACCTTGCAGATTGTCTCTCGGATTTGGCCTCACGAATAGTGGGCGCAACACGGTGGTGCAAAACTACACTCCGAGAGGAATGTGTCCCGAAGCGCTGTTATATCCCAATATAAGTTTAAGCATCGGTGAAATTGTGTACTCCGCCTTAGTTCAATTGACTAGGACGGGATTTCAGATGGTTGGCGGACGTCGATAACGAATAGATACCTGACCGTGTGGGGTCGGACAGATAGGGAGATACTATGGACGCCCGCCGTGTCTTATTGACCATTGCTGATGTGAATCAGATACCATCTGCTCACTCTAGACAATTCAGTTCCTTAATCACAGCTTCGGGAATGATGCGTATGTTGTCGAAGTAGGTGTAGTCGGATTCATCAACGACCGTCTTTGAGAGAGCAACCTTTACCAGCCCATCCGAGCGGCCCAGAAGGTATCCGGCAATGTATTGTATCGGCACTTTCTGTTTGTCTGCTTCTTCCTTGGTCATGGCACAGCACTCTACTCCTGGACTCTCATAAGTCACTTCTACAATCTCATGAGAATCGCAGGCTGGATGCCGATTCAGTAGTTGGATTCCGGCATCAATGCGGTCCCTCCCACTGACTCTCTCTGTTGTTGACGCATCATAATGGAGCCAATATCATCCTCTCCACCATCGACATAGCGAATGTCACTGGATTCTCCTATCTTGTATCGAATCCAGTATCTCTTGGCATCAACTTCTTTCTTCTCATCTTCTTCTTTCACTTTGGCCTTTATGTCCTCGCTGAGGACTATTGGCGTAAATGGGTTTTTGATCATGTCAATCATCTCAATGCTTTTAAGACGTAAATTAACTATTGTTAATAGGCATCTCCAAATCTTATAAGATTTCTGTAATGCATAAGGAGGACATTCATTGGTTGAGCATATTTGGACTACAACACAGCGGGCTCTCTGCTTTGAGAGTCAAAGGGAGAATCATCGATCGATGGGGCAAGGTCGGATACGCTAGGCTATTCAATGGTTCGAGCATCCTTACCGTTGCCTTGGCTTTCTTCAGTATGAACTTCTGGGGGTGGCTATATTTCTTGACCAACCCTGAAGCAGTACAACCAGTTCTTCTGTTTCCTGGCGTCATCTTGATTGCATTGGGACTCATAGTATCTACAAAGGCCTCACAGGCAATTTCCGTTAGTACTGTGGCTGACATGCGCACTGACAGAAAACCACAGCTTGTGACGGACGGAATATACTCACGAATTCGTCATCCCCTCTATCTTGCCACCATTTTGCTTCTCTTGGGCATGGCTGCAGTCTATCCGTTTGCAAACGTACTCGTGTTCGCGTTGTCACTAATCGGTTATGTCTTGGTCGGCGCCTGGCTGGAGGAGAGAAAGCTTGTGCTGCAATATGGCCAAGAGTATCTAGAATATCGCAAGAAGGCCGGCTTTATGGTTCCGGTCCTCAGAAGGCAAGGGCACTGAGCCAATCTTACCCTGGTCCTAGAGAGATACTGGATCCTTCTTGTCATATGAGACAATAGGCTCGAACGATAGGCACATGGAGGATTTGACACCATCCACTAACGGCCCACTACCACTTCCTTCTTGGAGGAGGCGGTGTTTCTGAACTCATTTCGGTATCTAGCGGCATGTCAACAAGAGGCGTTGCCACTCTCGCAATCAAGTCCCCTTCAAACACGTATGACATCCGACTACACGAAACAACAGTCCCGTCGAAGGGACAGGTGACGTCAGACTTGTCCTGAATCTGACCGACGACATCACCGCTTCGTATCTCTTCCCCTAGTAGCACTTTGGGAATGAAGAAGCCCTCGCCATCTGCATTGACATGTCGCATCCTTGCTGTGAAGACACTTGATGCCTCTATGCTTTCTCCTTCAATCATGTCCCTTATTCTGAGGTAGTTTAGGATTGCCTCTCTGACCTCTACCGCCGCCTGAGTGTCTGTGTTGTTTCTATCACCCCTTACCTCTATGGTGACGATTGGAATACCCTCATGGGCCGCCTCAGTAGAGAGTGCCCCTCTCTGCCCTAGGCTCTGGGCCACGATTGGTAACGCAATCTGCGAAGCAAGATTCCTAACGTGTATGTACTCGCGATGTAGTGCCACCACGTGACTGATACATGCTTGGGTTCCCGTTCTCAGATGAATGACTGCGTCCGCCTGAGACACTCTTCGCCATATCTCCCAAGCAACCCTCTGGGTTATCGTGCCGTGCTCATCACCAGGAAAGACACTATCTAGGTCCTTCGAGTCTAATGGCGATACTCTGGTGCCAAGTCTGAATGCGAGCGGGCCCGCAACTGGGAGTAGCGTTACTGACCCGCTGATTCTAGCGAGATCCTGAAGATGCCTCAGTGTTAGATAGTTGGCATAAACATCGGTCGCGGATAGGCCGTTCATACCAGAGACAATCATGATGTTTGGGCGTTCCTGACCAAAGGTGTAGAATCCCAGTGTGGTCCCTGTCTTTGGATCGATGTCCAAGGCATCAACCGTCGGTTTCACCATTTGGAGACCTTCTCAGGAGTGATGGGACTATTCCTCTGTGTCGAATATGAAGTAGTGTAACACGCTGGGGCTCTGGCCGCTTATACACCCTGCCCATCTATCATGCCTGGCCAGTTGAAAAGATAGATGTCAGTCTTGAACTCTCCACTAATGAAAGAGTCCTTTCTTCCAAGGGCGAACTCTGAGTTCATCCTGACGTGAGGACTACTGAACATCTCTGAGTGAACTGCACAATGTTCCCTATCACCAATCCAAACTGTTGGCACACCCATGTCTACAATGTTTTGACCAGCAGTTGAGAAAAAGGGCTCCCAACTTATAATCACCAGAGACGGATGAAACCTCTCAACTGATTCAAGAGCACTTAACTGTAACACCCATTTGGGATAGGCGATGTCATATCCACCCTGTCTTGAGTCTGTGCAGATTATTTCAGAACCCACTTGGGCCTTGAGGAACTCTGACAGCCTTCCGTCCCCGCCCATGACCTCCAGAACAGGCTTCGAGTCGCCAAGAATTGCCAGGGCTTCGTTGATTAGGTCAGCAAGCTCCTGAATGAACTCCCTATTGTAGACCTGGAAGATCCATCTTGCTGCTGCGTTTGCTCCGCTACAATACCTCAAGACATCAAACTCACTCTCGACAGTTTCGAAGAAGGACAATACCTTATCGTATGGATAGAGTTCTCCATGAATGTCTATGTACTGAGAAGTCTTCGCACGCATCCAATCTGTTTGCATCGTCGCTAATGCCAGCGGGCACGAGATTTTACTCTATCTCTTGCGGTTGCCATCTCGCGTTAGTCCTTGAAGGTCAAGTGAATCGGCGCTATGAGTTGTATGGTCAACTGGGCTGAGCCAAAGCTCTAATAAGGGAGCCATATGTGACATCCATAGAGTGAGCCAGGATGGATTGCGTTCTCGACCGCTAGCATAGTCTTCTTTTGCGTGTCCTTTATAGAGGATACTGGTCACGGCTCCTCCAGTTGCCTAGGTTCAAGAGGTTATCACAGATGAGTGAATTCGCCAAGATAGAGAAGAAGTGGCAAAAAAGATGGAAGAAGGATCGAGTGTTTGAGGCCGATCCGGACCCCAAGAGAAAAAAGTGGTTCTTGACGGTTCCATATCCATATGTTAACGGGTCTCTTCACGTCGGTCATGGTCGAACCTATACGGTTGGCGACGTACTCGCTAGGTACAAACGCATGCGTGGCTACAACGTACTATTCCCCATGGCATCGCACATGACTGGTACGCCAGTGCAAGGCATGGTTGACAGAATCAAGGCTGGTGACCCAGTTGCCATTGAAAAATACAAGCGGGACTTGCGTTTGTATTTCGATACTGAAGATGAAGTCGAGGCACAGCTCGCAAAGTTCACTGATGCTTGGGCAACTGCGGCGTTCTTCGCCAAGGTCATCCACGAAGATTTCGAGGCACTAGGATACAGCATAGATTGGCGAAGACATTTCACAACCGGTGACGCTACCTACAATCAGTTCATCACATGGCAGTATCACAAGTTCATGGAGAAAGGCTACCTCAAGCAAGGGAACTATCCTCTGTTATACTGTCCTAATGACGAGAACCCTGTTGGTGAGGATGACCTGCTGAAGGGGGAGAACGCCAAGATAAAGGAGTTCACAGCCATCAAGTGGCCCTTTGAGGACGGCTTCTTGGTTGCAGCCACGCTTCGACCGGAAACCATTTTCGGCGTCACCAACATGTGGATACATCCTACTGCAGAATACGTTTGGGCCAAAGTTGGAGATGAAAAATGGGTCATCTCACGTCAAGCGGCTGAGAAACTGAAACTGCAGGCCAAGGAGATTGAGGTCCTAGAAACCTTCCCAGGCTCGAAGATCATCGGGAAGAGATTCATGACAATCCATGACGATCGTGAGGTCCTAATCCTACCTGCAGAATTCGTAGACACTGATAATGCTTCTGGAGTAGTCTATTCTGTTCCTGGGCATGCTCCTTTCGACTATATCGCCCTGCGTGACCTTTGGGACGACCCCTCTGGCTTGGACCAATTTGGGATATCTGCCGATGAGGTCCGTTCTATTAGAATAATCAGTATGATCGAGATGAAAGGTTACAGCGAGTTCCCAGCAAAGGATGCTGTCGAGAGTCGAAACATCAAGCGACAGGACGAGGCCGAAAAGCTGGAAGATGCCACTCAGGAGATTTACAAGGCTGAGTTCTATGAGGGTGTGATGAAGGATAACTGTGGGCAGTTCTCCGGTCGTGCAATCAAAGACGTCAAGGAAGACGTGATTGAGTGGATGAGGTCAATTAACCGTGTGGATGTCTTCTATGAACCAGATTTGAGGCCAGTAGTCTGCAAGTGTGGAACTGATGTTCAAGTCGGAGTATTCGCTGGACAGTGGTTCCTGGACTATGAGAGCCCTGGTTGGAAGGATGATGCCTGGGTCGCACTCAACGAAATGAAGATAGTCCCAGACATATTCAGGAATCTGTTCGAGTCGACTTTTGACTGGCTGGCACAGAGACCATGTGCTCGAAAGAGAGGAGTCGGCACTTTCCTACCTTTCGACAAGGAGTGGATTATTGAATCTCTGTCAGACTCAACAATCTACATGGCCTTCTATACTATTGCACACCATATCGCCGACAATAGGCTGAAACCAGAGCAGTTGACTGGCGATTTCTTTGACTACGTCTGTTTAGGCATGGGCAAAGCAGAGAACGTAGCCGACGAAACCCGTATCTCTGAAGCTCTGTTGAAGACTATGAGGGACGAGTTTCTGTACTGGTACCCAAATGATCAGCGGCACACCTCTACAAACCACATCTCGAATCACTTGAGCTTTGCAATCTTCCATCATGTGGCCATCTTCCCTAAGAAGCACTGGATTCAGTGTATAAGTCTGAACCAAGATCTCATCATGGAAGGCAGGAAGATGTCCAAGAGTAAGGGGAACGTAATACCGTTGGTTGAGATTCCTGAGAAATACGGAGCAGATGTCTACAGAATCTACGTTGTTTCTGGCGCTGAGCCAGGAAATATCATGGACTGGCGTGAACGCGATGTCCCCCCAGCTGGGAACCGCCTACGTCAATTCAATGATTTGCTTGTGAAGTATGCTACTAGAATACCAAAGGCATACACAAAGAAAGACAGTCCAACAGCCATGACGAGATGGCTACTCTCCAAAGCAAACTCGATTGCTCAAGAATGCACTGACTCTCTAGAGAATTTCAGAATCCGAGAATATGCCATCACTGTCACGTCTGAAATGATTCGTGTTGTCAATCACTACCTGAAACGTGCGGAGGTTCCCAAAGAAGAGCGCGACGCAACCATGGGATATGTCTGTGATTTGTGGGTTCGACTGATGGCTCCACTGGCACCCCATGCATGTGAAGAAATGTGGTCGAAGATGAAGCGTGAAGGCTATGTTACCTTGGCAGAGTGGCCGAAGGTTGACAAGAAATTGATTGATTCGTATGCCGAGGTTGAGCATCAAGTCATAGAGTCTACAGTACGTGACATCAGAGAGATTGCAAAACTGCTGAAAGGCAAGAAACCTTCCAAGGCACATCTGTATGTTGCACCGGAATGGATGTTCGTGGCAATGAACAGTATACGGGAAGCTGAACTGTCGCTGATTGTGAGTGACATAATGAAGCATCTGATGTCGGACAAGGAGTTCAGGAAACACGGAAAACAAGTGAAAGGCATCGTTGACAGAATAGCAAAAGAGAACGGTTTGTGGGACCATTCAAAGAGTGCAAAGGATGAGCTAGCTGCGTTGCAAGAGTCAGCGAAATACATCGAATCCGAAGTTGGCATGACCATCTACGTCCATGATTCCACGAAGACTGATTATGACCCTGACAACAAGGCGCGCTTTGCATTGCCCGGCCGCGTTTCATTGTTCCTTGAGTAAGTCTGCCCAGCCCAATCTCTAATTAGGCTTAATAGGAAGTACAGGTATTAGATGAGTCCATTACATTTCAGAGGAGGTGAGAGAATGCCCAGATTTGTAGTTCTTGGGAATCTGACGCAGGAAGGAATCAAGGCCATAAAGGACCTGAAGAGCGCGTTAGAGAACACGCAGAAGCTGGCGAAATCCATGGATGTCAAAATCGTTGATACATACTTCACCATGGGTCGATATGATTGGGTCACGATAGTAGAGGCCCCAAGCATCGAGGCTGCTATGAAGACGCTCTTCATGTTTGGATCGGGCGGCGGAAACAGGACTGAAACGTTGTTGGCGATACCCACAGAAGAGGCTGCGAAGCTAGCCGCAGAGTTGCCCTAGTCTTTCCTAGTCCTCCTAGACGTTCTGAGTGCCGCTGACTCGCTTTTCCTTGTTCCAGACAAAGACAGACAACGCGAAAAGGTATCCAACTATGGCAAAGTAGATGCCCCACTCAAGGGTTGGCACCATCCAGATATCTGGACGAGTGGAGAGGTCTTCCACTGAGTCCCATGGACCATAGAGGAAGAGGAAGAATATCACGAAATTGATGACCCCTCCCAAGGAGAAGCCTTTGTGTATCTTTGCCTGCTTTTGAAGCAAGATGGCGATAGTCCAGAGCCCTACCATAATCATGCCGCTGAAGAAGAATGACATAGCAGCCATGCTATGCTCGGCAAGGTAGTTCATCGGATATATCCCCACGAGGAATATCGACAAGGCGGAAAAGACGCCAACCGCTCCAGCAATCTTTGAAACGATGTTGTCCATGTAGAGGCCCAGGCCTATCATGAATGGTATGAAGATGAGCCCAGCGATTATCATCCCTGAGTTGAACATGAGTGCGAACTCTGATACTCCAAGCTCACCGAGTTCCGACACAAAGTGGTTCAGCATGGAGAATGGCTCTCCGTATCTTCCGGAGTAGGGAACCTGTGCTCCCAAGATAAACACAAGTCCAACGACAGAACCTCCGATGCCCCAAAGTGGAAAATGCCGTTCGCTGATTAGGAATCCAAGTTTTCCTTTCGAAGTCATGGCCAACTCTCCATTTGCTAAACCACTTCGCTCTGTTTTCTCATAGCCACTTTTGGGTCTGCCTGTTTGCGGCCGCTACTTTCTGCTCCTTCTGAGAAGGAACAGTTTTATCCCTTCAAAGAGATGATAGAGCAGTTCCGTGATTGACAGCTGGTGGATGCCGTGATTACTGCTTTCATAATGGCCAAGGTCGAGTCGGCCAAGGCACGTGATGTTCTGAATAGTGTCAGGAAACTCGATGAGGTTGAAGAGGCTCACTTGATCTATGGTGCATACGACCTGCTCATCAAGGGGGTCTTTAAGTCTCCTGAGTCACTCAGTTCATTTGTAGTCGACTCTCTAAGGAAGGTGGATGGCGTCAAAGATACAGTTACCAATGTCTGTGCGGCATATGAGTAGGAACTTCTCAAAGATAGGCCCCTATCACAGTCGCTCTTCCTACTTGCTTGACCAGTAGTACTCGAAATCACAACAGTCTTGCTTCTCCATCAGAGTCTTGCTACGATCTAAATCGACCTTGGGATGGATTGCGGGTGCGGCTGCAAAATCATGTTTGCAGTGGAGCAGATATCCGATGTCAGGAGCCTCTAGATCATTGTACACCTTTGCGTACACACATTCAGTAACATGGCAGATTGATCTGTCAGCAGTTTCTTTGACGATTCCAACGGTTTCGATGTTGTTATTATTCAGCTCTTTGACCCACTTTCTGAGAAGCGCCTTGACATCCTCAAAGTCCTGTATTGGTTTCTCCAACGATTCTACTATATTCCTGACATCATTGATGGAATTCTTCTCCGCCCAATCGGATACGATTTGATGAGCGCGGCCCTTTCCGAGTGTTTCCTCAAGCTCTCGAACCAACGACACTAGTTTCGCACTTGTAGTCTTAATGTGGTCCTCCACCGTAATGTCCATTTTGACCTGAAATCGGTCTATGTTTTCGTCTGCCATAGCTAGACAACTCCTTCTGCATCCTTCGCTAGACCCAGTCGTTCAAGCGTGCTCTTCAGAGGCATTCCTGTTTCAACGTCCCACCCTCTCATTTGATAATACTCGTCAAGCATCTGGTCCAGTTCGACAACTTGACCCTTTGGTGGTCCCTTGGGGGCCTTCTCCTTTGTGAGTCGATTAGGTAGTTGATCATCGCTACGAGTAACTCCGCGCGCTACATTGAACAGACGATTCAAGTTGACGATTCTCTCTCCAATCGTCTGGAGCTCTTCCACTGTGAACTCAAGCCCATTGTGAATCTTAAGGGCAAGAGCAACGTCTTCATAATAGAACTCCGGAGGAATCTGCGTACCATACTTGCATAATCCCACGCTTTCGACAACCACCATGAAGTCCTCGCATTCTTTCACCATTATACCCTTGTACTTGGGGTTAAGTCGATCAGCCATCTCAGGAAGATACTGCTCTCCGAAGCGTTCCCTAATCTCATCGTCAAATCCAGCTTCATCTAAGACTGGAAATGAGTAGAGATGGTCTGCTCCTCGCGCCGCTGTGACTGCGGCCAGGCCCATTGATTTCTGGGCTCTGGGTTCCTGTCCTGCCATCTCCTGCTTCTTCACAGCCATCACGAATTTCTCAGTACCGCGACCAATCTTTTCAGCAGCTCTTGCACTCCCCTCAGCCAAGATATCACCGAATCCCTCTCTCAGCGCAATCATCTTAGTCAACCTGACGATGGTTTCGTGGTTACCCCAAGAGAGGTCGATTCCTCCAGTGTCTTCTTCTGTTATGAGTCCCTCGTCCCAGGCCTCCATAGCCCACGAGATTGTGCCACCAAGAGAGATAGTGTCCATGCCGTAGAGATTAGAGAGATGATGAGAGTAGAGTATAGACTCTATGTTGTCATTTCCACACCTCGAACCAAGAGATGACTGGGACTCGAACTCTGGAGACCCGCCTATGTACTTGTAAGGGCCATCCTTCACTCTTGTATATCTGCCACATCTCTGCAAGCAACTCCAGTCTGACCGCGGTTTCACTAGATACTCCCTAGTAATAGTCTCTCCACTGATCTTCTCGTAGCCCTCAAAGACGCCCTGTTTCATGTTGTAGCTGGGAAGCCTGCCTATGTGGTCCATTAGTTCAACCAGGTTTGTAGTACCGTATTTCGCCCTCTCTTCAGTGAAGGGGTTGGCCAACATGCGCTCATAGAATATGTCCATCTGTTTCAAGTAGTTCTGCGGGTCCGCCACCTCTATCTTGCCGGTTCCGCGTACAGATACCGCTTTCAGCTTCTTCGCACCCATTACTGCACCGAGCCCGGATCTTGCCGATGCTCTGTCTCTATCGTTCATTACGGCTGCGAATCTTACAAGATTCTCTCCAGCCTGACCAATTGAGAGCACTCTAGACTGTCTGTCGTGCTTCTCTCGAATCCAATCATCAGTCTGAAAGACGGATGTTCCCCAAATCTTACTGGCGTCGAGGAGTTCGACCTTCCTGTTCTCGATATTGAGATAGACAGGGTCTGAAGAGGCACCAGTGAACAATATCGCGTCGTAGCCTGCCAGTTTCAACTCTGGCCCCCAGAATCCTGCCGCGTGCGATTCTCCCCAAACATCTGTGAGAGGAGACAGTGCCGCCACCACATGACGTGACGCCTGAGGAAACATCGATGCCGTAAGAAGCCCGGTCGCAATTCCGAGGACGTTCCTAGATGACAAAGGATCCGTGCCCACCGGGACCATGTCGAAGATTACCCTTGATAGATACCCCGCTCCAAGAAGATAATGTCTGACCATATCTTCCTCGACTGGTCGCTTTTCTATCTCTCCCTTAGCTAGATCAACCCAGATGATGTTTCCACCTATTCCCTTGATCATGACATACCCCCCTTGCTATAGAGGACCTCTTTGTTTCTTTCATAATGCCCAGCAAGCCTACCGTCTGAATCCTTCTCCTTGAGTTCTTCTTCCGTCGTGATCCAGATTGCGTTGACTGGGCATCGTTCCACGCATCTGCCGCACTGAATACACTTGATAGCCTTCTGAGTATCCGGATTCAGCTTGATTGCGTCATATGGACATGCAGCGATGCAGGCACCGTGTCCCTGGCACTTCTTGTTGTTCACTATCACGACTCCCTTTGATGTCCTGCTGAGCGCCTCTTCCGGACAGGAGCCAATGCAAGGTGCATCTTCGCAGTTACGACAGAACAGAGGGAAGTCAAGTCCTGGCTCCACCCTCATAACCCTGGCACGAGACCATGCTGGTCCTATTACCTTGAAGTAGTGCATGCTGCAAACGTTGACACAGATCATGCATCCGGTGCATACGTCTGGGTCTCCAAAGACGAACTCTCGTACCGTCATTGTTCAGTCCTCAAATGGTTTCATGCCACTCATGGACTGGAATCTTCCATGACCCGGCTTCACTGTAGTCCTGTCCGCCTCAAAGACAAGCGTGCCCCGCACGAAAGTCTTGAGAGGGACTCCCTTCATATTCATGCCCTCGTAGAGTGTCCACCCAGACTTGGAGAACATTATCTCCGAACTAATCTTCTCTTCCTTTGTGTGGTCTACTATGACAAAATCAGCGTCGGCTCCGATTTGAAGAACTCCCTTTCTCGGGTAGAGTCCAAAGATTTTGGCCGGATTACGTGATGCGACGTTGAGGAGTCTTGCAAAAGACAGTCGGCCCCTGTTGATTCCTTCTGAAAGTAGGACTCTTAGAATCATCTGGACCCCGTCGACCCCTGACCACGCCTCTCTTATGTCATCAGCTCCTGCTTCTTTCTTCTCTATCGGGCACGGTGCATGGTCACTTACGGTTATGTCAATTGTACCTCTGAGTAGGGCTGACCACAAAGCTGACCTGTCCTGTTTGGCTCTGAGTGGTGGATTCATCTTGCTCTTAGGACCAAGTCGATTCATATCATCCCTTTGGAAGACAAGATGATGAGGACATACTTCAGTGGTTGCCATCACTCCTCTCAGCTTTCCGCGTTCAACCTCAACTATACCTTCGCTGGTGGTAGCATGTGCTACGTGCAAGTGACCCTGGGTCTGCTCTGCGATACTCACCATCTGTCTTATTGCCAGCTGTTCTGCAAGATTTGGCCTAGCAAGAGAGTGACTGATCGGAGCGTCCCATTCTCCCTCCATCTCCTTCTTGAACTCGTCTAAGACACCCTGATTCTCTGAGTGCACCGTCACATGCCCGCCGTACTCGGAAACCATACTCAGTGACTGGACTAGTACTCCATCAGGCGTCAAATAAGGTTCGCACGTAAACGCCTTGAAGGCCGCGATTCCCCTTTCGACCATTGACGGTATCATCGAGTAGTTCTCTGAGTTCAGCATTCCTGTGTAGAACGAGAAGTCAACAATGGACATCTGTTCTCCTTGCTTGATGTGTTCGTCCACAGCCTGTGGAGTATCGATCTGATTGGTCAGAGGCATGTCAACGACAGTTGTGACACCTCCCGCAGCAGCGGCGCGAGAACCGGTTGTGAAATCCTCATGGTCGAGCATAGTTGGATCGTGAATGTGTGCGTGTCCATCAATTAGACCCGGCATCAAGATGTTGCCCTCGGCATCAACCACAGTATCAGCCTTTGGCAAATGCTCATCTCTCGCAATGACGCTTATGCGACCTTGCTCGACCCCGATCCCTCCTCTCGTAAGCCCTGATTCTAGTAGAAGCCGGGCATTCTTCACTACCAAATCAACCATCAGCACCACACCTCTCTCGAGAATGAACTGGCATCTAGCCTCCTCCGACGGGAGGGAAAAGGGCCACTGAGTCGTCATCGTTCAGTTCTGTTTCGTAGCCATCCAGAAGCTCGATGCGCTTTCCATTGACCATACACTGGTAGAACCTTTTTAGCTCACCAGTCTCCTCGTCAATCACTGTATCGGTGAAGCGTTTCCCATATGTCCGCTTTAGAAGCTCCAACAGTTCTCTTATGTTCGCAGCCTCCATCTCAGCGCTTCTCTTGCCGACTGCCTCGCGAACTGTCGCGAAGAACTTCACGGTGACTGTTGCCAAAATCGTCAACTCAACCTACGAACCTACTACTAGGGATTTTAACCGTTCCGAAGTGTGACATGGCAGGAAGATTCAGAGGAATTATAGGTGACATTGCTGAAGGACAGGCGTCCAGTCGCTGCTGCGTAGGCTAGTACTCGAGGTTCCAGAAATGGAGATTGTGGTTGTTGGTCATCTGAGCAGGGATCTCATAATCACGCCAGAGACTACAAGGGAGGCTCTTGGAGGTGGTACAGCCTATGCAATGCTGGCTATGAGCCTTGAAGCCTTCGGGGCTGGAATCATAAGCTGCGTAGGAACTGACTTCGAGGAGGAATATGTTCAGACTCTTCAAGAATCAGGTCTAGATATCGAGGGACTACATTACAGAGGTCGCAAATCCACGCGTTTTATCAACGAGTATGATGAGAAGGGAGTGCGCACACAGCGACTCGAGGCAAGGGCCCCTCCCCTGAAGATCGATGACATAGAATCGAAGTACCTTGGGGCTAGCATATACCACTTCTGCCCACTTACAGCAGACGAGATACCCGTTTCCATGATTGAGGCTGCGAGAACGAGCGGAGGTCTGGTTTCTCTTGATGCACAGGGATATCTAAGGGCTGTTAAGGGCGAAGAGGTCGTGGAGAGAGAGTGGCCTGACCGTGATGAGGTAATCAGTCTGACGGATGTTGTGAAGCTCGACGACAGCGAACTCGAGCTTGCAGCGGAAGCCAAGTCCGAACTCTCGGCGGCCACCGAGCTGCTTGCCTTAGGGCCTAGAATGGTGGTTGTGACGCGTGACAAGAGAGGCTCAACGATATACACGCGCAATATTCAGGTCGACATTCCTCTAGTACTTGCTAATGCCCAGGTAGACTCGACCGGATGTGGTGACAGCTACACGATAGGATTCCTGTTGGAGTACATGCGGACCGGTGATGTACGGCGCGCGGGTCTCTTCGGAGCCGCTTGCTCATCATTCAACGTAGAAACCCTTGGTCCATACAATCTTCCCAGCAAGGAACAGGTGTTGCGAAGAATGAAGCCATACTCTCAGGCCTGAGGGAAGGCTTTTTCAAATGCAATTATTTCCAGCAACTTGGTGCTACAAGTGCTTGACGACCTGAACGCTCTCATGGAGAAGTATGGGATTGACGCACTCTTCACTGCTGGGAGTGCCTTCAAAATGGCCGATCTATTCTGGCTTACAGGATTCAGATCTAATGATGAGATTGCATTCATCCAAAACATAAACGACAAACCGATTGTTGCTGCTGGTTTCCACACACTCAGTCGTGTGCAAAAGGAGAGTCGAATCAAGACCACTCATGACGTCACCGACGTCTATCTCAAACTGATGAAAGAAAACAAACGACCTGATGAAAATCTCGATGTAATCTTTGATGATATACTGCGCAATGTGTTCACCGGGAATACAATTGGAATCCCAGAGGAAACATCTTCAAGGGTGCTTGATACAGTCCAAAAGCTCGGCTACGACGTCAAGGTCGTTTCTGATATCATGATGGATGCGCGTGCAACCAAGTCTGAGAGCGAGATCCAAGCGATCAAGAAGGCTGGTGACGCAACGACTAGCGCAATATCCAGAGTCCTTGTGATGGTGAAGGACTCAGATATCGGTCCGAAGAAGACGTTGATGTACAAGGGCAAGCCGTTGACCGTCAAGGATGTCAAGCTAACACTTGAGCATTTCCTACTGGACCAAGGCGCTCATTCTGCCGAGGACACAATCTTGGCTGTTGGTTACAAGGGGTTTGACTGGCACTATCTTGGTGCCCCCGAGGACGAGCTCAAAGCTGAGGTCCCGATAATCTTGGACGTTTTTCCTGTGCTGAAGATGGAACGTTATGTCGCAGATGTAACTCGAACGTTCATCAAGGGTTCAGTTAGTGAGAAGATTCGTCATATGTTTGAGTCCGTCAAGGCGGCGGCCGACTCCTCAGTTGATGCACTCAAGGATGGAGCCAAGATTGACGATGTCAATCTCGCCTGTGCTGAAACGCTGAAGGAGGCCGGTTATGAATCGCGTCGTCTGAACCCAGCCGCCACTGAGGGTATGACGCATGGTCTAGGTCATGGTATTGGTCTTGCTGTGCATGAGGGGCCTAGCATGTATCGGCGTGAGGACCATTTTACAGTCGGCAACGTAATGGCGATAGAGCCTGGAGTGTATTTCAAGGAGATTGGCGGAGTCAGGATTGAGAATGATTACGCTGTGACCAAGGGCAAGGCGAAGCTACTCACAACTGGACTTGATGAATTGCTCTATCTCTAGTAACATCCAATCAGTTCTAGTCAACGCTAAGCGCATCATGCGGACAGACTGAGATGCACATACCACATGCCTCGCATGCTTCTTTGTCTATATCGATGAGGCCCTTGGCCTTGTCAATTGATATTGCATGGTATACGCATGATTTCTTACAGAGTCCGCATAATGTGCAACGCTCAAGGTCAATCTTGGGTGGCGGTTCTAGAACTATTCCCTTCTCAATATGTGGAAGTGCTATCCCTTTCACATCCTCAACTGAACCATAGCCGTGTTCGTCGAGCCATTCTTGGATCTCAGATGCGATGCGTCCATAGACTGTATCGCCTTATAGGATTGCTGCCCTACACACCTCAACTGCTGAGGCGCCTGCCATGAAGAACTCAATTGCGTCCTTCCCATTCATGACACCTCCAACACCGATGACAGGCGTCTTAGCAGTCTGAGCTATGTCTGCAACACACCGCAAAGCTATGGGCCTCAGAGCTGAACCACTCATCCATCCTTGGCCTTTATCGCTTCCCAGCATTGGCTTACCAGTTTCGATGTTTATTCTGAGGCAGGGTCCATACGTATTGATAGCAACAATTCCGTCAACTAGTCTGTCCAGGGACTTGGCCACCTTGGCTACGTCGCCCTTTGGGCTCAGTTTTGCAAAGACTGGGATGTCTACTGATTCCTTGAGTGCCTTTGCTATCTCTGTGTGGCCACCGACGTAATGTGTGCTAAACTCGATGCCATGTACACCCTTCTCTTGGATCTTCGGTGCGAGCGTCGCCACTTCTTCTGGGGTGTAGCCCACACTGGCTATCACGGGCAGACCCGTTCCGAGCGCCATTTCATATTCCTTCTCATACCATCTCTCAAAAGGCAGCTCACTCCAGAGCTCTGCGTTAAGAATCCCCCGTCTTGAAACAATTCTCCCGCGGCCGATGGCTGCCATATTGGGCTTCGGGACCTCAGCGGGCTTCACGCTGACGGTCTTCGCTACTAGTCCCCCTGCCCCACCTGCCGCCGCATTTAGCAGAGTCATTCCATCTCTAGAGGTGGGTCCTGCGGCGGTGAAGACGGGGTTTCGAAACTTCAACCCCGCTATCTCAACCCGAAGATCTGCCATCGAAACTACTCCTTTGCTAGCATGTTGCGCTTGGCTAAGTCCTTCGCGACATATTCCAAATCTACTTCGACGAGTTTCGACTTCTTGGGGAATCCTGTCTCTCTATCACAACCCCTAAAGTCATAGTATTCATCAAGCATCTCATCTATGTCTGGTAATCCTCCTTTTGACGGTCCAGTCGGCATCGGCTCCTCCTTGAGCCTGATTGGAAGGTTCTCCTCCTTTCGAGTCACTCCAAGTCTGTGGTTGTATGCTCTCCGCAAGTGGGAAATGCGTTCTGCGGCCTGTTTGACGAATTTGAGATTGGACCATTCCTGCATACCTGTGAGTGGTGCTATGACATTCTCGAAGGTATCAAAGTAGAATACGGGAGGCCACATTGTTCCGTACTTGCAGATCACTGCGCTATCCACAAGCGCATATAGGTCTTCGATGTCCTTGACAACTTCTCCCTTGTGTTTGGGTGACATTATGTCAAGAATGGCTTCGGTCTTCTCCTTGCCAAACCTCTTCTCGACGATGTCTGGGTATCCTAGTTCCTCAAGGCTTGAAAGACTCCTTAGGTGGTCGGCACCTCGCACATTGGTGGCGTACGTGAGGCCTACCGATTGGTGCGCTCTCGGGTCTTGGCCAGACGCTTCGAGGCCTTTCACATGCACCGCATATCTCCAAGCATCGCCTCCAATTATCTCTGCAGCCTTTCTGACGCCCTTCGAGAGCACGTTGCCGAAGCCTTCTCTCTTCGCTATCCTCTCAACGAGCTCGACCATCGAATCGACATTGCCCCATGAGAGGTCCAGACCGTCCGTGTCTTTCTCAGTGATGATGCCCTTCTCCCAGAGTTCCATGGCGAATCCAATTGACTTTCCACATGATATCGTATCCATTCCAAGTTGGTCACACCTGGTCCCCATGTGGAATATTGACTCAATGTCATTGTTCAGACAGTTCGATCCAAATGCCATCAAAGACTCGTATTCTGGGCCTCCAGCTGGACCATATGCGAATCTTCCTTCTTTCACACGATATATGTACTTACAACCGATAGCACAGCCGTGACAAGCCTCTTGTCCAACTCTGTAGTTCTCGGCAATGATTTCTGGGCCAATGTCATCAGCATCATCATAGAAGCCGGTCCAGTGGTTCTTTGTAGGCAGTCTGCCAATCTCGTTTATTACGGCCACAAGGTCAGTCGTGCCATAATTCCGTAGCGATCCCAAAGAGTCAGTCCAGAGGGGATCGTTGAGTTTCTCCATCTCACTGTCGTTCGCCTCTAGGTACTTGTCCATATCATGTGCCTCAAGACCCAAAGACCCTGTTGCTGCTATGCCCTTCACATTCTTGGAGCCCATAACGGTACCCAATCCGGCACGTCCAGCTGCGCGATAGATGTCAACCGTTATGCAAGAATAGAGCACACCATTCTCTGCAGCCGGGCCGATGATTGCAGTCTTCAAGTCAGGGTCCTTGTGCTCCTCTCGCATCATGTCCGTGACAACGTTGGTTTCGCGACCCCATAGATCTGATGCGTCTAGAAGTTCAGCTTCTCCATCCCGCAGCAGCAGATAGACCGGCTTGAGTGCTCGTCCACGGAATATGACAAAGTCGAAGCCAGCATACTTGACTTCAGGGCCGAAGAATCCACCTGCATGAGACTCTGCCCAGACTCCTGTGAGTGGTCCTTTGGCGGCAAACATCATCCTGCCAGAGGGTGAGAACATCACCCCAGTCAGAGGCCCCGTGCCCAGAACCAGGACGTTTTCAGGAGACAGAGGGTCTGTATCCGGACCTGTACTCTCCCATAGAATCTTGGCCGCAACTCCAGTTCCGCCAAGGTAGAGCCTAGCCCATTCCTTATCCATCTCACGTTTGTGGACTTTCCCCTTCGTGAGGTCGATGTCAGCGTAGTGGCCTGCGTATCCTTTGTACGGAAACGTCATTGCTGTGCCTCCTGTGATTCATGGTCGTAGACTTGTGTGAGCATCTGGATGCCCTGTCCCCTTTGCCTAAACCCTTCAGTCGTTGCTCCGATAATCTTGATTGCCCCGTAGTCACACGCTTTCACGCATGCTGGATCGCCCCCACAGAGGTCACACTTGCTGGCTCTCATAGTCAGAGGGTCTATCTCAATACCTCCGTAGATGCAGGCGGTGACACAGTTCATGCAGCCGATACACTCATCCTCATTCACATAGAGAATCCCTTTCTCGTTATCAATGATAGCCTCAGTTGGGCACGCAGCCTTGCATAGCGGCTCATCGCATTGCAGACAGACCATCGGCATAATGAGGCATTGAGCTTCGTCTTTCAGTATTCGTATCATTGATCTAGCTGGATTGAATGATTTCGTATGAGCCACCGAACAAGCGAGTTCGCAGTTCCTGCAGCCAGTGCAGACCCCCGCATTAATGGATAGAATATTCTTCAAGCCTCTCGGATTCTCCTTCCTATTTCGTGGCCCCTCATCGTGTTTCAGCTTGACCCTATAAGTTGTACCCATTGGCCAAGGTGAACTCGGTTCGCTATACACGCAAAACGTTGACGGTGAGTTTCTGGTAATGACTAGGTATGACAATATCATAGCACTGCAGTTTCGAAGACTCAGGGAAGTGGTCCTGAGAGCAAGGTCGAATACAAGACAGATATATTATGAACACTTATTAGGAACTATTATCAATCGCATGACACTCCGTGTCGCTCTTCGGGATTAGTGACTAACATGGAGATAGACAGGAATCGTTTCAGAGAAGTGGCAGACTCCATGTTGATTCCCGTTCTAGACTTTAATCTTGACTTGTTTGTGGAATATGCCAATGAGAAGGCGTTGGAACTATTCGGCATGGATAAGACCGACATCAGGAAAGGAGTGCATCTTGACACCTTGGTGGCCAAAGAACAGATAGAGCTGGTTCATAGAGGCCTGAAAGGTCTAGAGAATGGTGCAAGACCCACATCTCTTAGCGTTAGAGTAGTCAGAAAGGACAATGTTCACGTACCGACTCAGGTCTACTCAGACAGGATAATCTCTGATGGGCGGCTGTCTGGGTTTGTGGCCTACCTAGTAGATCTCTCTCGAAGGGTTACTGTGGAGGAGAAGATTCGGGAGAGGATTGACCTCCTTGAGTATGTTGTGGAGTATTCAAGCTTTAATGGGATAATGATTATTGACGACAAGTATCGTTTCGAATACGTGAACGACAAGCTATGCGACATTGTCGGAGTAGGGAGAAGAGAGCTTCTTGGAAGTGATTTTCGTCAGTATGTCCACCCAGACAGTCTAGATTTCGTGGCTGAACGCTATGAGAAGAGGCAGCAGGGAGCGAAACTGCCTTCCACATATGAGTTCAGGATAAGACGCGCAGATGGCACTCCCCGTGATGTTCGCGTTCATGTCAGTACCATGCCGGGGCGCGATGGTAGAGTGAAGTCGATCACGCAGCTCATAGACATCACAGATCAGAAGCTACACGAACGGATGCTTGAGGAGTCTGAACGGAAATACCGACAGCTCGTTGAAACGATGACCGCCGGAATGGGAATAGATGATGTGGATGGGAAAATCATTTACACCAACGCGGCTTTGAACGAGATGTTGGGCTACGAAGAAGGAGAGCTAGTCGGTACAGAGAATAGAGAAATCATTCATGGGCTCACCGAAGAGAAACAACGCGAGAGAAAGGCCGCCAGAAGAGAGGGAGAGCTGGAGCATTACGAAGCGAAGCTGATTCACAAATCCGGGGAACTGATTCCAGTCATGGTGTCTGCAGCGCCGATTCGAGATCCGGATGGGAAGTACATAGGTAGTTTTGCCATATTCACTGAGGTTTCGGATCTGAAGTCTGCAGAGGACGAGGTGCGCTTTCTTCTGGACCTTCTGATGCACGATGTAGGAAATCAGATGCAGCTTATAATAGCTGGAGGCGGTTTTCTTCAGGATTACTCCACCCCTGGAGAGATTCTCAGAGCCAAACGCTACATACTTGACGGTGCTGACCGATGCTTGGACCTAATCACGAAGGTAAGAAAGGCAGAGGCGTCCAAGCTTGAACCCGTTGCTCCAGTTAATATCATCCCTGTGTTGGAAAAGGAAGTTGAGCTTCTCTCGAAACAGTATGGCGTTACTCCCAGCATGAGTGGCATTCCACAGCGCGTCAAGGTCATGGCAGACAGCGCATTATCTCAACTCCTGTGGAACCTACTAGAGAATGGTGTGAAGCACAATTCCAAACCGGAGAAGCGGCTCTGGATACGTGGGCAGCGGAACAGCAGGACTTTCAGTCTAAGCATCTCTGATGACGGTCCGGGTCTGAACGCTGCTAGAAAGAAGGCTATTCTCCATGCAGAACGGAGATATGGCGGAGTCGGGCTACATCTTGTGAGACGCCTTGCAGAGAAGTATGGGGCCGAACTCATAGTGACTGATAGAGTCACGGGTCGTCCTCGCCAGGGACTCGAGGTGACTGTTGAGTTCAGGCTTCCGGATCCTAGTCCACCTTAAATGGCCTCCCGACAAAACCACAAGCATTATGTCCAAGGCCAATCTCATTGAATTGGAGGCCATTTCTTGAAGCCACTCCAGTCGATACTCATCAAGAATGGTTACGTTCTTTCACTAGACAAGGAACGTAGAATCATAGAAGATGGTGCTGTCTACGTCGAAGATGGAGTAATCAATAGGATTGCAAAGACCGAAGAGCTCTCAGACGCTAGGGCAGAACTGGTTCTTGATGCCAAGAACATGATTGTCATGCCAGGACTCATAGACACACATGTTCATCTTGCCCAGGCACTCATTAGAGGTTGTGCTGATGACGTGTCACTGGTTGACTGGCTGAAGAGCTACGTCTGGGTTCTACAAGGCAATTTCTCTGGAGATGACGGAAGGGTTTCAGCTGAGCTATGCATGGCAGAGATGATTAGTACAGGTACAACCTCGTTTGTGGAGTGCATGATTCATACTCGATATGGTTTTGACAAGATTGCGGAGTCTGTTGAGAAGGTAGGTATGCGGGGCGCTTTGTCTAAGATAGTGATGGATTCGACTGGATATGCAGACAGCGAGGAGATAATGTATCCCGGGATGATAGAAGACCGTGATGCATGCCTAGAAGAAACCGACCGAATGCACTCCAAGTGGCATGGGAAGGCAGATGGTCGTCTGCAAGTCTGGTATGGACTAAGGTCTCTCGGCGCAGTCACTCCTGAGCTGTTTGGGGAAGTAGTCCGACTTAGCAGAGAGAAGAACACGCGGATGACCATGCATCTGGGTGAGGTTAAAGATGATGTCCGATTTGTACGCGACAACTTTGAGATGGGACTCACTGAGTTTGCTCAAGAGATGGGGTTACTCGGACCAGACATGGTCTTCGCGCATGGCATCTATCTTGACGATGCCGACCTGAATCGCTTAGCTGTGACTCAGTCAAACATCTCACATTGTCCAGCAAGCAACATGAAGCTAGCTTCAGGCTTTGCTCGAGTCCCTGAGATGCTGGAGCTGGGAGTGCCTGTGTCTCTGGGTTGTGATGGAGGACCGAGCAACAACACATATGACATGATTCGGGAGTTGCGATTGGCCGCACTGATTCACAAAGCCAAGACCGGTGATCCTCTTGTGGTGACTGCTGAGCAGGCAATTGAGATGGCAACACTGGGAGGCGCCAAGGCCATGGGCATCGCAGAAACGGTAGGATCTCTCGAGCCAGGAAAACTGGCAGACATCATCCTCGTCGACATGAGTGACCTTGGCCTAACTCCCAATGTGAATCCGGTTTCGAACCTAGTCTATTCGGGAAGTGGTCATGCAGTTGATACTGTGATTGTCAATGGCCGTCTCCTGATGCAGGGTAAGAAGCTTCTCACACTCGATGAGAAGAGCGTGATTCAGCGGGCGCGTGAACACAACCAAGCACTCATGGAGAGGGCTGATGTCAAGATTGCACCCAAATGGCCGTTAGGATAGTCACAGGATTCCGTACTATGCGATGATTGCCTCACGCTCGAATAGCTTGGCACCAATTATCAGGAATACGACGGCGAACGCAAGCATATAGGCCACATTTCCAAGGAGGCTAGCTGGTGTAGCCACACCTGAGAGCACACCGTTGAGAAAGAGGATCGCATGGCTGAACGGTATCGAAAGGACGAAGACACCAAACACGCCCCCGTATTGGAGTATACTTCCCGTGAAGCCGAGGATACCTATCATCATGGTAGGGATTAGTAAGATTAGGTTGTTGATGGACTCGGCAGTGGCTTGGTCTCGTGCAAGACTCGACACCACAATCCCGATACTGATTGCACAGATAAGGATGAGAAGCTGACAGAAGAAGATGAGCGGGATTGCTGAGGAATTGACAGTATAGAGGTTGACATAGTAATCCATTACTTCGGGGGGAAGGCCTGCAGCACGCACTACTATCGACCAGTTGTAGATCAAGATGCCAATCACTGTAAAGACCGAGTAGAACATCGTGAGTGCAAGTCCCGCAATCAGTTTGGCAATGAGAATGCTCACTCTACTCATCGGGACAACAAGAAGCGCCTCCAGCGTGTGTTTCTCTCTCTCCCCTGCAAATGACTGGCCTACATAAGGTGATGGTGCCATCACGGACACTATCATCACTAGGAATACAGCGAGTGAGTGCCCATACGTGGCTTCAGGTGTTATAGTATACCAGTCAACACGAAGGTCTCTAATTATCACTATCTCGTTGATTACTTGCTTTGCAAATGCATCAATCCTCTGTGCTGCAGCTGTTGCTCTGAAGTTGCCGGTGTTTACCCAGACAACCAGCGTACTTCTGTTGGCCGCCTCCAACTCTTGTGTGAAGTTCTCAGGAATGAGAACCCATACAGATAGGGTTCTATTTGCAGCCATATTCTCGCCATCGGATCGCGTGACATTCAGCAGTTGCTCTATCAGGAGTGTGTCCATTTCGCTCTCGATAGCGCTGTACAGCGTGTTTCCCCATATCCCCTCATCATCCAGTGTTATGTAGACAGTTTCAGGTTCAGCACTGGTCTGTGCTACAACAAATGAGAGGAATACGCCCTCAAACATCCATGCAAAGAGAGGACTGACCATGAGGCCAAAGATGAGCCACCGGGATCTGAAGAGGGACTTGACCTCTTTCTTGATCAACCAGATCATCTTTCTGTCGGGTCCTTTCCGCACCAGTCTGACCACCATTCCTCTTACTGTTCGTATACTCCTTCGCCTGTCACAAGTCCCATGAAGACTTCTTCCAAATCTGCAGCCTTGAATTGCTCCTCCAGTTCACTTGGCTTCCCCACTGCCACGAGATTCCCGTCGTTCAGGATTCCCACCCGGTCACACAACTCAGCGACTTCATTCAAGTCGTGTGTAGTCAGGATGATTGTTCGCTTCTGTTCAGAGCTCAGCTTCTTCAGCACATTGCGGACAACGCGTGCACCAATCGTGTCGACACCAGTAGTCGGTTCGTCCATGAACACAATCTCAGGTTCGATTATCAGTGCTCTGGCAACCAACACTTTTCGCTTCATTCCGCCGCTGAATCCTTTCACCTGATAGTCTTCCTTCTCGCGAAGACCGACCGTGTCTAGCAACCTGTCAGCACGGGCGCGAAGATCGTCATCAGGAATACCATAGAGGCCCCCATAGTAGACAAGATTCTCTCGGGCTGTGAGTCGGTCATAGATTCCTGCTTCTTGAGGGAGTAGTGACACTCTCTCTCGGATATAGTCAATATCCTGAGTCACGTCACGCCCTAACACCCATGCCTTCCCCTTAGTCGGGGTGAGTAGACCAATTAGAACTCTGATCAGCGTGGTCTTTCCTGCCCCGTTAGGGCCGAGGAGTCCAAACACCTCTCCGCGATCAATCTCAAGACTCACCTTGTCGAGGGCGACAACTTCCCGTTTCTTGCCCTCCTCGAAAATCTTCGTCAGAGATTCGGTCCGAATCACAGTGTCGGTCATCTCGCGGTTGCTCCTCGCTTGGCACGGCTCTCTCATCTACTTCACATGTTCCACATGAGGAAACGGGGACTCTCCCTTTATTCCCTTGAGGAACTCGAATGCTTCTCTTACGTTTTCTTCTTCTCCTGAAATGAAGAGCGTCACTGAGCCTTCAGCCCCGTTTATTCCTCCAGCAGAGATTGGCATGACTGACACTTCAAACAGCTCATCCAGAGCCTCAATCTCTGTGAACACATTGGCCCTGGGAATTGAGATTGCACCTACCGGAGTACCAATAGAATAGTCCCAGTCGTCCATTCCGAACTGACCACTGAAATCATCATAAAGCACAGGGATTGACTTTTCTAGACCGATGGGCACGATAACCGTGATGTTCCGGGCGGCTGCCGGGCTCATGAAGGTCCCTACAGTGCCGCCTGTACGACTCGCCAATAATATGATTGGAACATAGTTCGCATCAAGGGCGTTGGCGCTCTTTATAATCACATCACCCGGTCCCAGCTCATCAAGCACATCAATCACCTTCTTTCCTTTGACATACTTGCCTTTGTGGAAGATGGCGTCAGAGGACCGGCTTTCCCTCTCCGTCACTGAAAGGCCCTTTGGGACGACAAGGCCAGCTATGTGTTTGGTCTTGTCGTAGTTTCCAAGCAATTCTTCAACAAGATACGCTGATGTTGTACCCAGTGTAACGCAGAGATAACCGCTTTTGAGGGCCTCCTGCACGGCTTCTGTCGCCAGGAGTCCCTTAGCAATGAGCCGTTTGCTCTCAGCAACCGTAAGTGTGACCAGGAGTTTCTTCATCTCAAGTCAAATGATACCGACCAATAGCTCCGATTAAAGATTTGGTTAGTTGGCTATCGGCTAAGGCCAACGTATTTCATGACATGGCCCCTGAGGTCCGATAGCTTGCCTGAAGGGTCTACAAGCACATTCTTCGAGAGGTCTTTGTTTCTGAGTTCTTGGCAAAGGACATCGTGCGCTGAACCCAAGACAATCACATCACATGAGTGGAGTATCTCATCCACGCTCTCAACTGTTCTATCACCGTGCTTCTGGTCAACAAGCGGATCGTACACTGCAACTTCTATTCCGGTTGACCATAGTAGCTGAATCAGCTCTAGAGAGGGACTGTTTCTTGTATCTGACACGTTGGGTTTGAAGCTCACACCTAGCAAACCTACCGTAGGCTTTAGCGACAAATCTAGAATGACATCTCGTATTCTCCGCGAAACATGAGCTGGCATTTTGTCATTAATCTCTCGCGCCGCAGGAATCAAGATGCCATCGCCGTCGTACTCGCGTGCGGATTCCACTAGAATCCAACCATCCTTGGGCACGCAATACCCTCCTACACCCAACCCAGGATTCAGAATGTTGACTCGGGGGTGAAGGTTTGCCAAGGCGATTACCTCCATTACGTCGATATCAAGTGCTGTACATAGACGTGCTAGCTCATTCGCATAGGCAATCCCAACATCTCTGAATGCGTTCTCAGCTAGCTTGGTTGTTTCTGATACCCTTGCGCTAGTGGAATGCACCAATTCAGGGCTGAAGATGGTCTTCAGGAATGTGATGGCGAGTGAGGTTGACATCTCAGTCACTCCTCCCGCCAATCGATGATTGGTTTCCATCTCTTTAACGACGTTCCCTGGAAGCACACTCTCACGGCAATGAGCGAACCAGAAGTCCTCATCGAGTGTTTTCCCGTTCTCCTTACCGAATAGCCCGGCCAGCTTCTCAGTAGTACCAACAGGAACTGTACTCTCAACAAGCACAAGACACTTCTTCTTGGCACAGGAGGCAATCTCTGTGACTGAGTTCTCTAGGAATCTTGTTACTGGTCTTCCTGACTCGTCGAGGGGACTAGGTAGACAAAGCACAAACACATCACTATCACGAATCTTGTCGTATGATGACTCCAATGAAATCTCAGAAAGGTACTCCCTGGCCAGCCTTTCCAGTCCATCCTCTCTCGTGCGTATCTTACCTGTTCTAAGCTCAGCAACCAATTCCTCGTTTGTGTCGACTCCGATTATTGAGAAGCCGCTTCTCTTGTAGAACAGAGCCGTAGGCAATCCGATATATCCCAGACCGATCACAGAAACTACTGCTTCCTTCTTCTCAATGCGCTTCTGCAGCTCATCATAGCCGCCCAATCTGAGTACCTCCGTGCCACACCGACCTGTTTGGGAAGGTGGACTTAAGGGTTGCTCATCGAACCGCAAGCTAGACTCTATGCACCCTAGCCAGCAATCACGAAGCCTATATCGGAGTAGGCTTCCTTAGACAGAGTTGAGCAACATGCATAGTCTGTCCCAAGGTGAGTTAGAGCAACTGATTCAAGATGTCACGCGCTACGAGGACCTCGTGCCATCGATGACTGCTGATAGAGAGAGGAAGACGAGAATTGTAGGTTCGCTGCTACAAGGAGTTCCAACTGCTGAGTCAAGAGTGCTCCAACTTGCCTGTGGCCGACTCGGATACGGTTTCGTTGACCTTGGATGGGATGACGCTACAACCAAATCCGATGAGGAGATTATCAACGAGTCTTCTTTGTACAGTCCAGTTGTTGACATCCTAGTGACCGGCTTCGTAGACCGGGAAACGATGGGAGCTGGACGTGCTACTATCGAGCGAATAGCACGAACCTCGACAGTTCCGGTGCTTAGCCTAGCTGATGAATTGTTTGCGCCGCAGTCGGCCCTAGCTATGGCTTCTTCATTCTGGGATCACCTCGACGGTCTGAAGGGCAAGAGAGTGTCCGTCTGTTGGGGATTCGGCTCGAAGTTTGTCTTACCGAACTCGGCGCATAGTCTACTTCTCATCCTGGCAACTCTCGGCGCAGATGTTGTCTTGGCAGCACCACCCGACTTCCCTCTACTCAAGAGGGTGATTCGCGATGCTGAGAAGCGAGCCGAACACTCCGGCTCTCGTTGTGAGATATCTACGGATCTTCAGGAGTCAATCGAGGCTGCAGACGCAGTATTTGCAGCAAACTGGTGTCGGCTTGACGACTTCAATCATCCAGAGAGGAATGTGGACCATGCATCACACTATCGGGACTGGTATTTCACAGATGATACTCTGCTCAGCGATTGCTTATTCATGACCGAACCTCCAGCTCAATCAGATCTTCTTCTTGATGCGAAACTCGAGAAGTCCTTCAGAAACCTGACAGATGACTGGATTTCGAAGAGAGTGCATGCTCTTACAGCCTCATTCAAACATGTTGACAGGGGACAAATAGGAGAGAATCAGTCGAATCTCATCTAGCTTTGAGTCACCTCGTAGACCTTTTATCGAGAGTCCGCAATGGACGCGCGACCATGTGGAAGTTCTTTAGACCCGACTCACTCAGAGTGTGGAACGATCCGGAAACGATTCGTAGACTGAGAAGGTATAGAGGAATAATCGATCAGGAACGAGTGGCAAAATACCTCCTCTCAAGAGACCTCGAATGCAACACTGCGCTTGATGATACCACCGAGAAGCTATGGGCTGAGCACTCTAGGCTGTCTGAGAGGCATGGTAAGTATATGGAGAAGGTGGACTCTGGTGATTCACGAGTTTCGTTTGACGAGGCAAATGCAATCTCGTTTCTGGACCTAAAGATTGAGCTTGCCAACAGAATACTCTCGGAGTGTCACTTTTGTGAGCGCAAGTGCGGTGCAGATAGGACTCGGGACGAGAAGGGATGGTGCAAGCTTGGCAGCGAATCTCGGGTATCCTCGGCCTTTCTACATACTGGGGAGGAGGCTCCCCTGGTCCCTAGTGGCACAATCTTCTTCTCTTCCTGTTGCTTCGGCTGTGTCTTCTGTCAAAACAACGACATCTCTACGAACCCAAATTCGGGTCATGTCGTGGATGTGAAGAAACTCGCGGCCGTCGCTGAATCCCTATACAGGGACGGTGCTCTCAACATCAACTACGTCGGCGGCGACCCCATCCCCAACACTCACACTATAATCGGATCGATGAAGTATCTTGCTTCCAACGTAACGCAGCTCTGGAATTCTAACCTCTACTGCTCTGAAGATACTATGCGTCTGCTTGTCGATGTATTCGATGTGTGGTTACCTGATTTCAAGTATGGAAATGCAGAATGTGCCGAAAGGCTCTCTGGTGTGAAGGACTACTTCAACATAGTTTCAAGGAACCACTTGACAGCCTACAACCATGGTGAAGTGATAGTACGGCACTTGGTCATGCCTAGCCATCTGGAGTGTTGTACAATCCCCGTTCTGGAGTGGATTGCCAAGAACATGCCCGACTGCATGGTGAATATCATGGGTCAGTATCGACCAGAACATAAGGTTCTATGGGATAAGGACCGATATCGGGACATAGCAAGGGGAGTCAGTAGAGAAGAGATGCAGCTTGCGTATGAAACGGCCGACGAGCTTGGGATATGTTGGAAACCAGTCAGCTGACAACGGCGTCATGTTCAGTTCACAAGATTATAAAGAGAAACTCTGAAAGCCATCAACACTATGTGTCTTGCAGTACCTGGTCTTGTTGGAAGCATAGACGGCGACTATGCGGAAGTAGACTTCGGAGAAGTCAAGAAGAGAGTCTGTGTGTCGCTGCTTCCTGGGCTGCAAGAGGGGGAGTATGTGATTGTTCACACTGGGTACGCCATAGAACGTATCGATTCTGAAGAGGCAAAAAAGCGTATCCAACTCTGGGAAGAAATGGCGCAGTCGGCAGAAGAAATCGAGTAATGTGTACCGGCAATCATCAGAAAACCCTATCAGGCAGAGCACCAACCCTTACATCGATGAGTCATGTCAGACACTCTTGAATCAATCATGGCCGAGCTCAGGTCCCGCATCAACACAGAGGACACATCTACTAGGGTTTCGAGAGAAGAGGTTGATAGCCTCAAACAACAGACGG
>LRSK01000264.1 GCA_001563325.1 Candidatus Thorarchaeota archaeon SMTZ1-83 | reverse complement strand
CCTCCATTTCCAGCAATGAACCAAGCAGTGAGATTCACGTTCCCTGAGAAACTGACACCTGTTGAGGAGATCATCCCTTCAGCTATAAGGGAAAACATTGATGCTCTACTCAGCCCCCCGATAAGGAACGTGGGCGTCAAGGGGATGGTCAAGTGGAGCAAAGAGCTGGGAAGATATCCCAAGTTGATTCCTGACAATAGAGAGCTTGCACACGCTCTAGTCATGCACTACGTGTACATCGAAACCGGAGGATCTGGGGGGGCAATCTTCAGGGACATCTACAAGGATTTCCTGGCAGAGGCTGGGGACGTGATGAACCACGACGGAATGATAAGGGCCTCCGAGGAATTCGAAGCGATTGTCGAAACTTGGCATGAAATTGCGAATGGACTCCTACCAGATGACTACCCTGCGCTCAGACAACTCCGAAAGATACAATGGACCATAAATGAGGACTTGGAAACCAAGGGCTTGGAGGCGTTGAAGAAAGCAAAGAAGAGAGCTGCAGAAGTCCCTGAACTGCTGGAGGACGCGGCCAAATCTGAGATACAGGACTTCTTGGAGTTCATCCCTGCGGTTCAGAAACTCCTGATTGAAGTCAGTGATATGGAAACCAACACCCTTACAGCCCTAGGGTCCACAATCTAGAAGACAAAGAGAGATACCGGGATGTGAAGCCTTGGAGATCAAGATTCGCGGCGCGAGAGAGAACAATCTCAAGGGATGCTCCGTCGACATAGGTGATGGTCTCACGGTTGTCACAGGAGTCAGCGGTTCTGGGAAGACATCTCTCGTCTTCGATAGTCTGTACAAGGAAGCACGCCGACGCTTCCTTGAAGTCTTCAACGCAGGCAGATATGCCGCGCCTCTTACTCCAGCGAAGGTCGACTCAATCACAGGGGTTGGACCTAGCATAGCTGTGGGACAGAACCTGCTGAATCGAAACCCTCTCTCAACAGTCGCCACAGCCTCTGGTCTCCATCCATTCCTAAGACTACTCTATGCAAGGTTCGGTGTAAGATACTGCGCAAATTGTGGTGAGATTCTGGCAATAATGACCGACGATGAGATTCTGGAGTCTGTTCTTGCCTTGGTGAAAGAAGGTCCAGTGAAGATATCCGCGCCGCTGGTTCGTGGCATAAAGGGCAGTCACGCCACTCTTCTGAGACTCCTATCCAAACAGTTCGGCCGACAATACCTGCTTGTCGATTCGAAACCATGGAATGGAAGGAAACTGAATGCTGAGCTGGAGCATGATATCGAAGTGATTGTTGGAGAAGTCTCAAAGAAGTCCTCAAGACGTTCAGTACGAGAAACAGTGCATAAGGTTGTGACAATGGGAGCGAATACAATCTTCGCACGTACTGAGGGAAACAAGCTCGCAATGTCAAGAACTCGAAAGTGCAGTCAATGCGGCACTTGGTTTGAAGAGGTGGAACCAAAGCATTTCCGCATGAAATGTGACCCCTGTCAGGGACAAGGTTGCGAAATCTGCAGAGATACTGGTCTAAATGCTCAGGCAGCCATGATCAAGTGGCAGGGCCACAACCTCCCTGAGCTCCTAGACTTGTCTGTTGATGAGTTTGGATTGCTCTTTCAAGCCGCAGGAATGCCTTCGACGGCTAGCAGGCTGAAGATGGAGATTGAGAAGAGAATCAGCGCGCTTCAGACCATGGGTCTCGGATACATTCAGCTAAATCGACCCTCTCCGAGTCTTTCACGCGGTGAATCACAACGGGTGCGACTGGCAATCTCGTTGGCAGGTCAGTTGGAAGACATGGTCCACCTTCTAGATGAGCCGTCAATTGGTCAACATCCTTCAGACGTGAAGAAACTCCTTCCAGCTTTCCAGAATCTTCCAGGACCTGTGGTGTACATTGAGCACGACAGAGTTGCGGCAGCATCAGCGGACAGAGCAATCGATCTAGGACCCGGTGCAGGAGAGGACGGTGGAGAGATTGTCTTCGAGGGAACACCTGATGAACTCTGGAGGGCAGATACGATATCTGCCCGATACTTCAGCTTGAGGAGCAAAGTTCCTGTGCGCAAGCCTCTACCTGAACCATCTGAGTTCCTGATGGTTCAGTCTGCTACACGCCACAACCTCCGTGGAATCGAAGTTCAGATTCCTTTGGGCCGCTTGACAGTAGTCACAGGGGTCTCCGGATCCGGAAAGAGCACATTAGTTGAGCATGTTCTCCTTCCGACGCTGGAACAGAAGAAGCCTATTGGCTGCAAGAGAATCTTGGGCCGTCCCATGAAGCCAGTCTTGGTGGATCAAACTCCAATTGGCAAGAACCCGCGTTCTAATCCCGCAACTTACACTAAAATATCAGACATTGTGAGAGACCTCTATGCAAGTGAAACCAATCTCACACAATCACACTTCTCATTCAACCGACCAGAGGGAATGTGTCCTGTCTGCAAAGGGATAGGTGCGATAGAGGTCAAGATGCGATATCTTCCTTCAATCTGGACAACCTGCTCAACTTGTGAAGGGCGGCGTTTCAAGGATGAAGTTCTCGAGGCTCGCGTTAGATTCGGAAAAAAGTACCTGTCTATTGCCGACTTCTATGAACTCTCTATAGGTGAAACACACTCGATTCTCGCAGATGAAAACAGACTGCCGGATAGCAAGAGGAACGCTGCGAAGCGAATCCTGGATGCTTTGGTAACCATAGGATTGTCATATCTTAGACTTGGCCAGCCTTCTCCCAACCTTTCTGGTGGAGAGGCACAAAGGGTGAAGCTAGCCAAGTTTCTAGGTAAGAAGGCACTGTCAGACAAGATCCTTATTCTAGACGAACCCTCCACAGGACTTCACGCAGCAGACCTTCATGGACTTCTCAGCGTTTTGGACACGCTGGTGGAAACTGGCGCAACGATCGTGGTTGTGGAGCACAACACTGACATCATCCGTTCTGCAGACTGGATTATAGATCTTGGACCTGGAGCAGGCCCCAAAGGAGGAGAGATAGTCTATGCCGGTCCGCCAGAGGGGCTAGTCAGTACAGATTTTTCGCTCACTGGCCTCGCTCTGAAGGAGGACGCCGAAGTAGCCCCGCGGACAGGCCCTAGTGAAACACCACACAGGGGTACTGACCATATATCAATTCATAACGCCACTGCTAACAATCTCAAGTCAGTTGACATCGATATCCCGAAATCTAAGATCACTGTCGTAACCGGTCCGTCAGGGTCTGGAAAGAGTTCGCTTGTTCGCGATGTCCTTCAGGCCGAGGCCGAGAGAAGATTCTTCGAGTCGCTATCCATGTATGAGCGCCAGGGCATACATGAAGGACCAAAGGCGCCTGTGGATTCGGTGAGCGGGCTGGGGGTCTCTGTTGCGATAACATCAAGGCGTCGCCGTGGCGCAGGATATTGGTCCGTGTATGCAGTGAGAACGACCGTTGGTGTCGTCACAGAGATTTCAAATCATTTGGCCGCTCTCTTCTCCCTCCTGGGAGAGCATCGTTGTCCGAACTGTCAAACAGCCATGCAACGAAGAGATTCGTGGGTCTGTCCAACGTGCGACAAGAAGATGCCGCTACGTAGCCCGAGGGACTTCTCTCGGAGAACATATACGTCAGCCTGTGAGGAATGCAGTGGCGTAGGGCACATCCAGAAACCAGTTCCTGAGAAGCTCATCGCTAATCCAGAAAAGCCAATCTGCGCTGGAGCCATGTACTCTCCAGGCTACTTCCCAAGGGGCTACTTCTGCACGCCCACAAGCGTGGCAGCGGGCGCTCTCAATGCCTTAGGTGAAAAACATGGGTTCGACCCAAAGTCTACGCCATGGCAGAGTATGTCTTCTGATGCGCAGCATGCTTTCTTGTACGGAGACCCTGAACCTTTGGATATAACATACCTGGGGACCAAACGAGGAGAGAGAGTGGAGGTAAACACGAAGAGCCGATGGGCGGGCTTCTATAGATGGGTCGGTGACTGGGATGTTGGTGGAACCTACACTGTGAGAGAAACATGCGGCGGATGTGCGGGGTCAGGTCTACGTCCTGATTTTGTCGCGATCACTCTGCTTGGATATAACATCCATGAGTACAATATGCTTCCGATCTCCAAGCTAAAGAGAGTGCTTGAGAGGTTGAAACTCAGAAAGAGGGACGAACTTGCCAGAAGGATTCTAAGCAAGATCATGAAACGACTCAGTTTCCTTGAGAAAGTTGGGCTGACATACATCCATCTGGACCGCGAGGCTTCGACACTCTCAGCTGGAGAAGCTCAGAGGATTATACTGTCATCTTTGCTTGGGAGCGGACTTACGTCATTGACCGTGATCCTCGATGAACCAACGCGAGGTATGCATCCATCAGAAGTGGAAGCACTTGTTGATGCTTTGACTGAGCTTCGAGATGAAGGCAACACAGTGATTGTGGTGGAACATGATCCTGTGATAATAAGAGCGGCTGACGAGATTGCCGACATGGGACCTGGGTCGGGTACCTTGGGCGGAGAGCTCGTGGCCCAGGGTGCGCCCTCGGAAGTGATGAAGAGCAACACAATCACTGGGAGATGGTTACGCGGCGACAAGAGGACCAAAGGGATTAGGGAGCGTAGGAGTCCTATCGCTTGGATGACCATCAGGGGGGCAAGAGAGAACAATCTTCAGAACTTGACAATAGACATCCCGCTAGGTGTACTCACAGGCGTATGTGGAGTTTCAGGATCTGGAAAGAGCACATTGTTCCTTGATACAATCGGTCGCGAGCTAGCTCCAAAGAAGTTCACAACTAGTGTTTCCTACGAGCCAATTCATCCCGGTGCACACGACTCAATCCAAGGTCGACCAAGAAGGACTGTCATTCTCGACCAAGGTCGAAAGGGCATTCGGAACCCAGGACATGCACTTCGTCTATTCAAACCTCTCACTCAGTCCTATGCAGAGAGCGAAGATGCAAAGGCACTTGGACTGGACTATGAATCCCTCTCCAAGCATTGTTCAGTTTGTGAAGGTCGCGGAAGGACCAAGATTGAGATGGGATTCCTTCCGAATGTCTACGAAACATGTGAAGCCTGTCTTGGAACAGGACGCTCTCCTGAAGCATGGGATGTTCGTATCAATGGAATCGCTCTTCCAGAACTGAACCGACTCACTCTTGCAGAGCTCCACGAGATGTTCAAGGACGATGGGAGAATATCAAGAAGAATCGCGCCTGCGCTTGAGGTCGGTTTGGGCTATCTAGCGCTGCGTCAGCCTAGTGTGACTCTGTCAGGAGGAGAGATGCAGAGACTGAAGATTGCTCAGGAGTTTTCCAAGGGAAGAGAACAGGGGACTCTCTTCATAATCGACGAGCCAACTGTAGGTCAGCACCTTGAAGATGTTGAAAGGCTGATTGAGGTTTTGCACAAGTTGGTGGGTAAAGGAAACAGCGTCATGGTAGTTGAGCATCACCCCAACGTTCTGGCGGCATGCGACTTCTTGATTGAGCTTGGCCCCGGCGGTGGCCCAGACGGGGGTCGAGTTGTTGGAGTAGGCACACCGGAGCAACTTGCAGAATCGGATACTCCGACCAGTGTGTACATCAGAGAGATTCTGGAGGCGTCATCATGACTTGGGTTCCCCTGTTGCTTGCCGACAGGTCTCCCGTTCTGCGAAGGCTTGTGATAAGAGACCTGCTCCATCGCCCTGACACCGATAGGGAGGTCCTCGAGCTAGAGAAACTCATGGAGGAAGACCCCCTCATCCTGAACCTTCTTGAGAGGCAGGCTAAGAACGGATCTTGGAGCAGCCTTGAAGCTGAAGGCACAATGTCCAAGGACAGAATCAGGGCAACTTCTTTTGCGCTTCAAAGACTCGGCTACTTCGGTCTGCCAAAAGACCACCCTGCGATAATGCGAGGCGTGGATTTCATCTTCTCCAGACAGAGGAAAGATGGTTCGTGGTCGATTCCCAAGGACTATGATGCTCAGAGTCTAGAAGGTGGAGTCTATACAATGATGCCACTACAGACTGCTATTCCACTTCTGGGGATTGCTTCATCGGGGCATGCTCAAGATAAGAGGGCAGAAGTCGCCTACGAGTGGCTATTAGATCAGCGGCTAGAAGACGGTGCTTGGCCGACTGGCAAGATTGGGAAGGTCTACGGCTACCGTGCGGGATACAGGCGAATGCCTCACTCAGAGTGGGGATGCAGAACCAACTCAACACTGGCTCTACAGTGTCTGTCTATGCATCCAAGACATCGGAAAGGTGAGGCTGCGAAGCGAGCTCTGGAACTACTTCTTGCCAGAGAAACAAGAGACAGAAGACACCTGGGCTTCAATGTGGCTCGCATTATTGGGATTGAACCTCACCGAGGAAACTTCACATATCATGCCAAGTTTGACCCGGGTCTTGTTCTGGACTTATGCACCAAGATCGGTGCGAATAGGAAAGACAAGCGCGTGAATGACCTAGTGAGATGGCTGAAGGAGTTTCAGGGGCCATTCGGACTATGGGACTACACGCCGCGTCCCGAGGCGTCACGGTGGGTGACATTCGACCTGCTGCGCTCTCTATCATCACTGGATGAATCCTCAGACTGGTTGAGCCTAGAACCAAGAAGCTCGTATGTTTCCTATCCTAGAAGAGGGAAGAGGTTTTAGACCCGTAATCATCGTTAAGGCCCTGCAGAGTGCAAATTCGATCTTATTGCAGTCGGGATATTCTTAATAATAGTGGCTTAGAAAGCTCAAGAGGGTTTGACTCTGAAACCACAGGAGTGGTTTCTAGCAAGAGCCGCAACTAGCTTGGGCGGCGTTCACTGATGATGACTGCCAGACAGGACGGCGTATTTGATTGGAAGAGGCAAGATCGCTTAGGCGCGATGGTACCATAGGCCTGTTTGCGGGACTGGTTCTAGCCATTCTGATGTACGTACCAGTCCTTCCGGCGTGGAATTCCCTCTCAACGGATGTGGCACTTCATTCACTCTTGGCACTTCTGGCAACAATCGCCGCCGCGTGGGTGTATGTAGACATTCGAAACGAGCTCCATCTTTGTGAGAGTGTTGTCTTCGCGGCGCTTGTTTCACGCGCAACCATTCATTTGGGTGCTGCAATCAACATATCTTTCACACAGACCCCACCCCTAGTCGATGTTACTGTTCGTGCCATTGCTCTTGATACTCTTGAGATAACTTTGCTTGGGGTGCTGCTACTTATCGCGGTTCTTCGCCATAGGCGTAGCCCTTCTAGCAAGACAACAACAGGGCGCGTTGTCCTGATTGTACTGCTCGTCTTGTCAGTTGATGGACTCATCAATTTCGCCCTCTTCCCACAACTCCAAGATGTCCAAGTACAGATTGTAGGCGTCGTTGGGGGAGTAATTGCAGTCGCAAGCCTGCTATTGGCTGGATGGATCAGAATCAGACCACCCTTCAAGACAGGGAATCGTGAAACTTCCCTCTACGTCATAGCCTTTCTGCTCTTCATCGAGGCAACGGTTCCGGCGGTGGCCGCCCTCTTTGGCCCTACCGAACTGTGGGCGCTCGCCATGGTGTTTCAGTCAGTTGCATTTCTCGCTATCACATTTGCAGTTGCTACTCCGAGGCTTATGGCGCTTGGAATGGACTATGAAACCTCGTTTGGAGTCCCTGGGCTCTTCAGCCTCTTGGCCTTTGTGCCGTTCATGGTTAGCATAGCCGCAGTTTCATTGGTTCCCGGGTTCTATGCGGTTGATTTGAGCGCATATCTCATATCACACGCAGGGGCCGCTTTCCTCTCAAGTATAATGGCGTACTTGGTCTATGAATACAGCAAGCGGAAACCTGCTTGGGTACATTACCCGATGATTCTCCTGTTCCTATGTTGGGCCTTCGTAGAAGGCTACATCGTATTGGTTTGGAGAGTTGATGGGGTTCTTCTGTTCGGTGAGTCGCTCGTGCCCTACATCACAGGGAGCATAGCCTCAATCATAACTCTCGCTAGAAGCATTCAATGGGCCCAGAAACGGCTTCACCAAGAAGCCATGGCAAGGCCCTCGTATTGGATACTTACTCGATTGGCCTTTGTTGCTTCTATGTTGGTGGGTGGTGAGCTTCTGAAGGATCTCATCTTGGGTGGGACTCCGGCACTAGTGGATAGCCCGTTAGGGAGGATGGTTCTTCTGAGTATCAACTTTGTGGCTATGTTTGCAGTCACATATCTAACAGTCCTACTAGCAAAGAAATCACGAAGTTGGAGAACAATCGAAGTACTTGCCGCTGGTTTGCTCTCGGTCTGGATTGTACCCAATGTGCTGAAGGGCAACTTCGATGACTGGGTTGCGGGTTGGTGGGCTGCTGAGGGCTTCCTTCTCATCGGTCTATTGCTAGGGCCTGTTCTGATAGGTACACTCTACCTTCAGGAGATGTTCCGAGCTGAGCAATCCAGAAGGAAAGCAACACTACTCAGTGACGTCCTTGCCCATGACGTGTCCAACCTCCACCAAGCTTTGGCTCTCGCATTGGGGATTCTTGACATCGAAGATATTCCCCGGCAAGTACGGGAGGATGCACTGGAAGATGCAAGGTCTTGTCTAAGACGCGCCGACCAGCTGACAAAGAACGTTAGGGGAATGGGTTTTGCTGACAGCGAAGAAGAGTTACCACTGGAACCCGTCGATCTCGTACTATCAATTGAGCAGGCATTCGGGCAGCTGATGATGGAGAAACCAGATGAAACAGTAGAGTTCTCAGTCGACAAGGAAGAAGAAACTTGCTATGTTGCTGCAAATGGACTCCTCGTAGACTTGTTCTATAATCTCTTCAAGAACTCTGTGATGTATTCGCCTGACCTCAAACGGATTGAAGTTCATATCAACACGGTTGAACTAAGGAACATGTCGGCTTGGGAAACAAGGGTAGTGGATTACGGAAGAGGTATCAAGCCAGAACAGAAACAGGAACTCTTCCGTCGATTCATGAGAGGTGCAGAAGGCTCGGGCCTGGGGCTCTCGGTAGTATATGCACTAGCCGAAACTTACGGTGGGACGGTGGTTGTAGAAGATAGAATCCCTGAGGACTACTCAAAGGGGACTATGTTTGTCGTGACACTCCCAGCTCACGTGAAGAAACCTGAGGAACCGTGAATCCCGCACCGGTCAACTCGCCCTCTGGAATCTGGCGATGACCTCGTTCTGCACATCTTCAGAAAGACTCACGAAATACGCACTGTATCCGGCCACTCTAACAAGGAGATTCTTGAATACTTCTGGATTCGATTGGGCCTCTATGAGCTGTTCTGAGTCCATCATATTGAACTGGATCTGCATGCCTCCGAGTTCTACGTAGGACCTTAGAAGGGACACCAAAGGCTCCAGACCTTCATGGCCGCTGACAAAACCAGGGTCTACAGCAAGAGTGAGTGCGATTCCATTTGGATACAGCGTGTAATCCACCTTTGTCACAGATCTTAGAGTCGCAGTCAGTCCGCGTGAATTGAACCCAGCCGCCGGTGATACGCCGTTGCTCAAAGGGGTGGTGGGCATTCTTCCACTTGGCAATGCGCCTGTGAAGTAGCCAAATGGAACGTGAGTTGACACT
>LRSK01000263.1 GCA_001563325.1 Candidatus Thorarchaeota archaeon SMTZ1-83 | reverse complement strand
AGCTGTACCGCTTTATGTATGCGCGACAGGTTCCATTCCAATTGCTTCGGCACTGATTCAGAAAGGGTTTTCTCCCGGTGCTGCGCTGGTTTTTCTCATTGCCGGGCCGGCAACAAACACTGTCACTTTGTCCTTCGTCTACTCGAGATTGGGGAAGCGGTCCTTCTACGTCTATCTCATATTCATCATTGGGATCTCTTTCCTATTCGGTTCAGTCTTTCACCTGATGTGGAGAGGTCTCGGCGGTCATCTAGAACTCATTCGGCCTACGGGGGAATACCTTCCACAATTCCTAAAGGTAGTCTGTGGAATAGTCTTATTCCTGTTGGTGCTGAATGGATTCAGAGCAACGCACGAAGTAGAAGATCTGGAGTACACCCTTCATGTCTCCGGCATGACCTGCAAACACTGTAAACTCACTATTGAAAATGGACTGAAAGAGGTGTCGGGAGTCCGGAGAGTGAGTGTCGATTTGGACAATGGTGTGGTCGGAATCGATGGAGACGTGGAAATCGAGGAGATCAAGAGAGCCATAAGAGACATGGGCTATACACCTGAAGAGAAGAGGGATCTTTGATACTTAACGGGTATTAAGGCCGAACGAAGAAGATGAAAAGGAGGAGGATATGAAGTCCGTAAAAGGGACCAAGACGGAGAAGAATTTGCTTACCGCCTTCGCAGGTGAAGCTCAGGCGCGAAACCGCTACACCTACTTTGCCTCGCAAGCAAGAAAAGAAGGATACCAACAGATCATGGGCATCTTCCTGGACACCGCAGACAATGAAAAAGAACATGCGAAGAGACTCTTCAAGTTCCTCGAAGGAGGAGAAGCAGAAGTCACTGCTACCTTTCCGGCCGGTGTGATTGGTAAGACTACCGAGAATCTGAAAGAGGCGGCAGCAGGGGAGAACTACGAACACACAAAGATGTACCCCGAGTTCTCTAGAATTGCGGAGCAGGAAGGATTTTCGGAAATAGCGGCTGCATTCCAATCAATAGCGATGGCCGAGAGGGGGCATGAGAAACGCTACCTCTCTCTACTCAAGAACGTGGAGCGAGGCAGAGTGTTCAGAAGAGAGACTGCGGTAATGTGGCGTTGTCGCAACTGCGGTTACATACATGAAGGTACCGAAGCTCCTGAACAATGCCCTGCATGTGCGCATCCAAGAGCATACTTCGAATTACTATGTGAAAACTACTAGCTCCTTTGGGGGCAGGTCTTGACATAAAGACATAACGGGAGCGCTGTGCTTAAGTACTTATGTCAAGACCTGACCCCAGCGTCCTTTTTCAGACGGCGGATGTCGCCGTCTCTCACCGTTATTCCAATTGAATCAAAATACTCCAAGAGCGGGAGGGCGTATTTTCTGGTGGTTCCAAGTAGCTGCCTGAATTCGCTCACGGTGATTCCGGGATGCGATGTGAGGTGGTTCCTAAGAAGTTGAATTGACTGGTCCACCATCGTTCGGTGGAAGGCCATCCCTGCACCAACCTTCACAAGATTCCCGTCCTCTACGAGCGCAGAGATGAGATCGTTCACCCACATTTCCTTGATGCCGAGTTGTGCCTTCACTTCATCCAGGCTTGGAGGCTCATAGGTCGATTCCTTGTATATGGCTTCGATTTCGCTCTTGGATTCGGTGAGGCGACTTATACCTTGTAGAAGTTTGACCTTCTCCGCCTTGAGTTCGATGATTCCGTCGGTTTCAAGTCGCTTCAGGACGGCTTCGGCTGCAGCCATATCTTTTGACGAGGGAATTGACTGCATGAATTCCCCTTTGGATATGTAAACTCTATCGCCAAACACGGTGTCAATTTTGTTCTTCAGATCCTGCGTCCACGCTTCCAGGATAGTAGTATGCAAGATGTTATTCCTGACGAAGACTATGTTGCCCTCTTTCCCCAGAGCGGCAAGGTTGTTGTCGAGCTCGGCTGAGGATATGTTGGTGAGTCGCATCAACTGATTCTTCGTCAGCAGGGAAGAATTGATTCTGAGCATGCACTCAATTACCGTTCGATCTTCGGGACTTTCCAGGGTTCTCAAATCCTCAATCACGCCTCGCTCATTCCGCCTGTGGCTGACCGGGTAGCCGTTCAATATCATTCCTCCGCCGATTGTCCTTTGGGGAGAATAACTTCTGATAATGAACCGATCCTTCCTCAATGCGACGGCCGGCTTTTCGAATCTGATCTGGGCGAACGTGTTATCACCGGGAGGAAGCTCTTTCAGTTGGAGGAGGGCGACTCGCGCCATGATTTCAGTCGTGCCCACGTGGAATCTGACACGAGTCAGATGCTTAAGTGGCTTTCTGACTGTGTCCAGTAGACCCAGCTTGACGTCAACCAAAGTAGTAGTCTCAAGAGTCCCCGGAGAGGTGATGACATCACCGCGCTGAAGTTGATGTTTGCCGACATCCTTGAGATTGACTGCGGTCCTTTGACCTGCCACTGCCCGGTCGACCGCAGTCCGGTGGACCTGAATCGCCCGCACTCTCGCTTTCTTCCTCTGAGGGAGAATTTCAAGCTCTTGACCTGTTTTGATGCTGCCGGATATCAGTGTACCCGTAACCACCACTCCAAAGCCTGCCATCATGAAGACCCTGTCGATAGGGAGTCTCAGTAAATGATCAAATCTACGGGGAGAGATGGATTTTGCGGTTTCGTGTATGGCAGCTTTGAGCTCCGGGATGCCGGTAGTCTCAGTGGCCGAAACCTCCACGACGGGGGCGTTTTCGAGGAACGTATCTCTTGCGAGCTCTCTTATCTCACCTACTACTAATCTCACCCTGTCGGGCGAGACAAGATCACGCTTGGTGATTACTATTATTCCGTGGTGCAACCCGAGAAGTTCAAGGATCTGAAGATGCTCCTCAGTTTGTGGCTTGATCCCGTCATCGGCCGCAACCACAAAGAGTATTAGGTCGACCCCACTCACGCCTGCAACCATGTTCTTTATGAACCTCTCGTGCCCCGGGACATCCACGATGCTTGCGGTCAGGTCTTTTGAGAGAGGAAAGGGCGCAAATCCCAGATCTATCGACATCTCTCTCTCCTTTTCCTCAGGGAGCCGGTCGGTATCGACACCGGTAAGTGCCCGCGTCAGGACAGTCTTGCCGTGATCTATGTGGCCGGCTGTGCCTATGACGACGTGCTTCACTGATTCACTATTCTCTGAAAAGAGGAGACTATTTCTTTATGTTCTGAGCCCTTAAGGGTTCTCATATCGAGGAGAAGCCGTTCATTCGCTACCCGTGCGATTATGGGTGGATCACCGAGCCGCAGCTTCTTTGTCAATTCATCCACTGATCCGTGAGCAGGCCGGATTGCGACGAGTTTCGTAGTTAACTGGAGGGTTGGGAATGACCCTCCACCGATCATCGAATCTCCGTCCATCAACTCTACAGTCAACGCGTCTCCGCAGCTCTTCTTCAGCTTTCGTGCAAGTGCAGACGCGGATTTCTCTACTTCGAGAAGCGGCTTGCAGATGAGCTGTATGGTTGGGTTCTCTTCTACGACATCCCTTGACGTTACGTATTGGAGAAGAGTTGCTTGGAGTCCCGCTAGGGTGAGTTTGCACACTCGAGCGACCCGTGCGAGCGGATCTCTTTTCATTCGATCCACTAATTGCTTCGTGCCCGCGATAATTCCCGCCTGTGGTCCTCCGAGCAGCTTGTCGGCACTGAACGTGATCACCTCTGCTCCTTCAGCTATGGCCCTTTGGGCCACAGGTTCTGAGTCCAAAGGTATAAGGGCGCCGCTTCCCAGATCATACATAACTGGGATACGCAAGTCTCTTCCTAGTTCAGACAATTCTCGTAGACTGACCCGCTCAGCGAAGCCGACTATCCTGTAATTGCTTGCGTGAACCTTAAGCAACAGAGCTGTATTCTCACTCACCGCCCGGCGATAATCCTCAAGAGTCGTCCTGTTGGTTGTGCCGACTTCAACCACGGTACACCCACTCTTCTCCATAATCTCCGGCAACCTGAACGATCCTCCTATCTCTATCAGTTCACCTCTAGAAACGATCACCTCTCTGCCGGACGCTATAGTATGAAGTGAGAGCATGACTGCAGCGGCGTTGTTGTTTACTGCAAGTGCGGATTCCGCTCCCGTCAGATTGCAGATCAACTTCTCGACATGAATCTGGCGTGTTCCTCTGGTACCGGTGTCCAAATCCAATTCCAGATTGCAGTAGTCAGAGGCAGCAGTCTTGATCGCCTCAGCAGCGTAGTCACTGATCAATGCTCTCCCGAGACCAGTGTGCAAGATGACCCCAGTAGCGTTGATCACCCGTCTCAGGCTAGGTTTCTTGATTGACTCGACTGCTTCCGATATCATCGAAGAGAGCACTTCACGCGAGATATCCACTTTCTCGCCGGCTAATATTGCTTCTCTTAAGACAGCAAGCACATCCCGGACAATGGCAACTATGAACGGCCTTCTATATGAGGAAAGAAGGCTCACCACAGCTGGATATGCGAGAATCTCACTGACGGAGGGGATGTCTCGCAGCTTCTCCTTTTGCTCTCCCTCTTCTTTGTGACCATCCACTTGTTGTCTCCGTAGTCTCTTTATACGAGTTCTGTTCGGTCATGTCAAGAAACGTGCTGCCCTCGGAAGCAAAGCGTTGCCACTCACGGCTGAGTGCGTGTAAGACAACACGGTGGATCGCGACTACTCAATCCTTCGCATTGCAGCACTCGATTTTCGGAAATCTGGTGGTTGAGTGAAGCAAGCCCGGGCTGAGGAATTGGCTGGTCGCTCGGCTCCCGGGCGTTTCGAGATCTTGCTGGACTCACTATGTGTCCTTTTTCAGGCCGAGGCTGCCAGGAGTTGCAGCTCATCGTTGGCCGGCCAGTCCCAGCAGAACAAGGATGGTGGTTTGTTGACAAAAACGGGGGGGACCATATAGTGAGGATGGAGAGGTATGAAACCCCGAATATCAGAAGTAGGCATCATAGGAGGAGGCCCTTCCGCGTGTGCAACTGCCATTCAATTGAAACGCTGTGGGGTCGACTCGGTGATCTTTGAGAGAAACAAGATAGGAGGACTACTTCTGAATGCGCGAATGATCGAAAATTACCCTGGATTCCCTGAAGGAATCAGTGGAGAGAAGCTGACCGGTCTGTTCGAGCAACATCTGATGAGACTGAATGTGAGAGTGGAAATCGCTGATGTGGTCGGGCTTCACTACGAGGATGGCTTCACTCAATCCCGTGGGGCTTTTCTCCTAAACACTGTGCAGAATTCGTTCCGATCCCGGATTGTGGTTCTTGCTTCAGGAACGAAACCCAAGGAACTGAAAGAACTGGAAATACCTGAGGAGGCGAAGAATAGAGTGGTTTACGAGATCTACCCTATCCTCGGTAATCATCACAAGAGAGTCACAATCGTGGGAAGCGGAGATTGTGCACTCGATTATGCATTGAGTCTTGCACGGCTAAGTGATCAGGTAGTCATTCTCAACAGGAGTATGAGAAAGAGATCCTTTCCTCGCCTGTGGCAGGAGATAAGAGAAGAGAAGCGAATTGCATACGAAGAGAATGTAGAGATTGCTCACGTCAGCCTTGCCGGAAGGGAGCTCCTGCTCAAGTGTACAAAGGAGGTGGGCTCCCGCTTTGAGATATTTAGTGACTACCTTGTAGTTGCGATAGGGAGAATTCCACAAACAGATTACATCTCCACCGAGATGAGAGAGAAGGTTGCTGGACTGCAGCATGAGCGAAGACTCTATTTCGTAGGGGATGTAAAGCGAGGAGATTATAGACAGACTGCGATTGCAGTTGGTGATGGCATCTATGCCGCGATGAAGATCTATCGCATGCTAAGGGAGGGACAAGAATGAGAGTCGTACGGACCTTTGGAAAGGAGAACCTGGCAACGGTCTATCTCGCCGAGATTGCGAATGGAACGGTCATAGAGTTTGTGGAATCCCTGCAGCCACCCATTCCGAGGGAAGAAAAGTGGGTTCTCATAGTCTCAACCATGTCTGGCTGTCCTGTAAGGTGCCTGATGTGTGATGCAGGAGGAGATTACCGAGGCAATCTCTCGACGGACGAGATTCTGGCGCAGATAGACTACATGATTTCACGGCGATTTCCGCAACGCTTTGTCCCGGTGGTGAAATTCAAAATCCAGTTTGCGCGGATGGGAGAACCCGCTCTCAATGACAATGTACTTGAGGTTCTAAAAATCCTTCCGAAACGGTACAGCGCCGCTGGCCTGATGCCGTGCATATCAACCGTCGCTCCTTACGGAGGGCATCATTTCTTCCGAACGCTTCTGCAGATTAAGGAACTCGTCTATTCCGGAGGCAGATTTCAGCTTCAATTTTCGATCCACACGACAGACGAAAATCTGAGAGATAGGCTGATTCCGATAAGAAAGTGGAGTCTCGAGCAAATCGCTGAATATGGAGAACGCTTTGTTCAGGATGGCAATCGGAAAGTAACCTTAAATTTCGCCCTCGGGACGGGGATGCCCTTGGATACGGCGATTATCCGCCAGCTCTTCTCTCCCCGCAAATTCCTCATCAAGATCACACCCATAAATCCCACGTATACTGCGATTGCGCACGGCCTCACCTCCTACATCGATCCGTACGGAAGCCAGAAGAATTACGAGATAGTAGGGAAGCTGCGAAATCTTGACTATGATGTCCTTCTGAGCATCGGGGAAGTCGAAGAGAATCTAATTGGAAGTAACTGTGGCCAATACGTGAGAAGGTATCTCAAGTCGGTAAGGACTCTAGAGCATGGATACAGAAGTGAAGAGTACCGAATCTGTGCAGCGACAAAACAGTCTAAACAAACGAATCCTCAAATTCCTTCGCCATTCTCATAACCTCAATTCTCGCGAGACCGAGGGAGTAATCTCCCTTGAGGAGAAAGGAGACGAAGAAATCGGAGCCGACAGTCCGTGCGACCGCTGTTACCCCATCGGTTGTAAGAATGAGTTCCCGGACCTTTCCCATCCCCATTCCATTCGACGATCTGAGTGCCGCGGATATGGTCGTGGCAAGCTCTGCATCTATCACCGCTGTGTCGATCTCGCGCAAAGCGTAACTCGCGATTTCCAAACCATCGAGTCCTACCAGACTTCCTGCGACCGCTCCCGGGACTTTCTCCACACCAGTCCTTAGTCTTTGACTGAAGTCGATTATGGTATCACGCATGCTCACCTCCTTTTTTCATCGATGCCTCTTCACCTTATCACTCCTTCAGAAGTCCTCTGGCCTGTAGGTTATCGGGGTCGATCTTCAAAGCGGCTTTAAACTGCTTTTTCGCCTCAGACTTCTTTCCAGCTTTCTTATAAATCACTCCGAGCGTAATATGATATTGAGGACTCGAAGGATGAAGTTCTACCGCCTTCTTTCCGTACATCTCTGCTTCTTCCAGTGAACGACCCGAGTTTATTGCGGCGAGACCCAGGTAACTCCAATAATGTGGATTCTCCGGGTCCAATTGGCAGCATGCCTTAAAGTAGCGATGACTTCTCCTATAGTACTTGCCTTTGTAAGAGTCTATTCCAAGTCTGAAGGTAGCTCTTGCATGATTCTTTCTCACGTCATCTTTCTCGAGTAGCCCGGCTGCCAGTTTTTCATCGTATTCTCTTCTTTTGTCGCGATCTCGAAGAGTTTTATAGGCAACGATGATAGATGCGAAGGTTTCGTTTATCATCTTCCAGTTCTCCATCCTCGGTAGCACGTCAGGATGATTCTTTTTGGCCAGATTTACGAATGCACTCTTTATCTCGGCTTTGGTTGCCGTCCTTGAGATACCCAGAATTGAGTAGTGGTCGCTCATCTGTCGACAATCTCGCCGTGACAGTACCTACCCACGACTTTCTTCAATTTGAGCGTTACGAATTTCCCCATCAGATCGTCTTCTCCATCAAGAAGTACCCTGATGTAGTTGGCCGATAATCCCATGAGCTTATTCGATCTCACTTCCCTTCTGTGTTCGATGAGCACTTCGACCTCATGTCCTATGAAGCTCTTGCGGTAGTCGAACCACTTCTGTGCGCCCAGTGATATGAGTCGTGCACATCTCCTTTTCTTGAGATCTTCTGGGACCGTGTCGCGAAATCTGCTGGCCGCTGTCCCTTCCCTGGGTGAATATCTGAAGACATGGAGGTAGGAGATAGGGAGTTCACGGATGAGTGAAGCCGTATTTTCGAATCGTTCCTCGTTCTCTCCAGGAAATCCCACGATCACGTCGGCACCTACGGCAATCTCTGGCGAGATCTCTCTTAAGCGTGTGAGCAGGGATGCATAGGTTTCCGGTGAATATCTCCTCCCCATCCTTTTCAGGGTTGCCCTATCGCCACTTTGCAGAGGTATGTGAAGGTGAGCGCAGAATTTTCGTGAGTGCGAAAGATATTCGAAGAATCTCTGGTCTACGTAGGTCGGCTCTATTGAACTCACACGCACTCTCTTAAGGAGGTCTACTTCTTCAAGTTGCCTCAAAAGTGCGATGAGGTCTAAACCCTTGTCTCGGTAATTTCCTATGTTGATTCCCGTGAGCACGACCTCTGCATAGCCTCTTCCGCATAGGGTCGAAATCTCCGTCAAAATCTTGTAACTGGGTCTGCTCCGTGGGCTTCCTCGTAAGTAAGGGAGTATGCAAAAGGCACAGAAATTGTCACATCCATCCTGAATCTTCACAAAAGCTCTCGTGTGGCCGTCGAAGGAAGAGATGCTGTCCACTCTGCTGGATCCATCTGTGAGGGCATTCAGCACTTCGTCACTGTCACCTACGAAGTTCACGCCATCGATCTGCGTAAGCTCATCCCTTCTTCTCCGCGCATAGCATCCTGTAACGACCAGATACGGTTTCTCAACGAATCTAGTGCTTCGCTGTATGAAATTCCTGGCGGTCGCTTCCGCTCTGGAAGTGACAGAACAAGTATTCACCACGACAATATCTGCGCCTTCGCCCCAGGGGCGGATTTGATAGCCTTTTGATTGGAGATTCTCACTGAGAAGCTGGGTCTCGTACTGATTGAGCTTGCATCCTACGGTCAGCAATGCTACAGTCTCCATCCGTCCCAATATATGGCTCCGAATTCGAGATGTCAAGAGCTGCGGGCACTACGGGAGGAATGAGCTTCCTGAAGGGTTTTCTCTACAGCCGAAAGATGCGTGACGAATCCCAAGTCTTGTTCGCAAGAGTAAGAGCCTTCTGTAAACGCGTTCTTCGTGCGATCAATTGAATAGGTCGACCCAGAGAAAGGTGGGAGGGCGTTCCATTTTCGGACCCGAGTGGTCGTGCCTGCACTCCTCAAGGGCGTAGAAAGAAAGCAGACGTCTATCATGAGATTGGCGGATAGAAAAAGGGGACATTTCTATTAAGTTAAGAAGGGGACATTTCTAATGGGTCTTGACACAGTCGATCTGTATCAGTTGACAGAGAATGCAGAAATGTGATAACCTTGCATCGGTGAACTGCAAAGATAGATAGAAAATGGAGGTAGCCATGCCAAGAATTAGACAGCTCGACCCGGAGGACGCTGATGCCTGGACAAAAAGGCTGTTCCGCAAAGTTGAAGAAAGTCTGGGTGTGGTGCCCAACATGTTTAAGTGCATGGGGAATTCAGATGTTGCACTCGACGGCTTCCTCGGCTTTAACGCGAGTCTTGGTGCCGGCAAACTGGGTGGCAAGAACATGAAGCTCATAATCCTAGCTACATCCGAGTTGAACGGGTGTGAGTACTGTGCGTCGGCTCACACCCAGATGGCGAAGGATGCCGGGCTCCTCACGGATGAAGAGTGCTTGAACGCCCGTCGATTGATAGGCGTTGATGACAAATCCGGAGCGATGCTTCAGTTTGTGAAGAAAGTACACGAAGCAAAGGGTAAGGTGAAGGACGAAGATGTTGCAGCGCTCAGACAGAAGGGATTCGGAGATGTTGAAATAGTCGAAATAGTGGGGATTATGGCACTCATTACCTTTGCCAATTACGTCAGCAACGTCGGAGAACCGGAACTGGACTTCTCCGCGGTTCCCCCTGTTTAGATCCTACTGCGTCTATCTCAGTCTGTCAGTTGGAGAGCGATTCAGCCTGGCCGAACCCATGGCTGCACACTCAACTGACTTGAAGAGAATCATCCTCCTTGAGGAGCTTCTTCATCGCATGTATGTCCTTGTAGAGAGGTCTATCACCTTCGAGTACTGGTATTGTCTCTCTTATGGTTGAATGCACTCTTTCCAGACGCATGCTTGACTTGAGAGGTCTCAGCAAGTCAAGAGCCTGCGCGGCACACAGAAATTCTATTGAGAGTATGGTCTCCAGGTTTTCTTTGATTTTCCACGCCTTCAGAGCTGAGGTGCAACTCATAGACACATGGTCTTCCTGCCCTCCAGAAGTGGGCAATGAATCGACAGAAGCGGGATGCGACAGTATCTTATTCTCTGCCACCGCAGAAACGCTGGTGAGATGGGCGATCATGAAGCCAGAGTGAAGTCCACTCCTTTTCGTGAGAAATGGAGGAAGTTGACTTGAGGATGCATCGAGGAGTCTGGCCACTCTTCGTTCTGATATTCCTCCGAACTCAGACAGCGCCATCGATAGTGCATCTCCTGCGAAGGCCAAGGGTTCTCCATGAAAATTCCCTCCAGAAAGGATTTCGTCATCCTCGAGGAACACCAACGGATTGTCGGTTGCGGAGTTGATTTCTATTTCTATAACCGATCTCGCATAGCCGATGAGGTCACGGCACGCTCCATGCACCTGGGGAATGCATCTAAGACTGTACGCATCCTGCACTTTTTGACATTCTCGATGCGATTCTCTGATTTGACTGCCTTCGAGTAGCCGGGTCAACCTCTTGGCAACTTCCCGTTGACCGGCGTGAGGTCTCAAGGAATGGATTCGATCATCAAATCCGACCGGAGATCCAAGAAGCGCATCCAGACTCATCGCCGCAGCGATGTCCGCGAGGTGAGCTAAACGATGCGCATCGATCACTATCAGCGCCAGGATTCCCAGGGTTGCCTGAGTGCCGTTTACCAAACTGAGTCCCTCTTTGGGAGCTAGCGCAATGGGCTTCAGTTTAACCTCCCTTAAGACCTCTGCCGCCTGTCTCACCTGGCCTTTGTACTCCACATCACCCTCGCCAATCATTGTGAGTCCGACGTGGGCAAGAGGAGCTAGGTCTCCTGATGCTCCTACAGATCCGAGCTCATAGACGATGGGATGTACTCCACGGTTGAGAAGTTCCACCAAGAATTGAGTGAGCTCCAATGTCACTCCGGAATATCCTTTCGCGAAAGTGTTCGCTCTGAGGAGGACGATGGCCCGGGTAACGTCCGTGGGTAGTGGAGCCCCCATTCCGGTTGCATGGCTCAGCACAATGTTATGCTGCAGCTGGGAGGCCTCACTCGCTGAAATCCTTGTGTCGGCAAGCTTGCCGACCCCTGTGGTGATACCATATACGACTTCTTCTCCTTGGAGTCTCTTTTCCACGATTCGCCTTGCTTCTCTGATTCTCGCCGCTTGAGACTGGCTGATCACCACCTGCACCCCCTGTCTGGCTACCTTTCTGATTGCCTCGAGGTTTAAGCTATTTCCGTCCAGAGATACAACGTGCATGGATTAAGTGCGGAAAAGGTCTTCAAGATTCTTGATAACGCAATACTCGCCGCACATACTGCATGCCTTCTTGGAGTGAGATGGATTCTTCTCTCTAATCCGCCTTGCTCTCTCAGGGTCGATTGACAGCCTTATCATACCCTCCCAGTCGAGGTTCTTTCTCATCTTCGACAGTCTTCTATCCCAGTCCTCCGCTTTATACACACCTTTGGCTATGTCCGCAGCATGGGCTGCTATTCTGAGGGCAATGACACCCTCTCTCACCTCTTCTGTCCCCGGGAGAGAGAGGTGCTCTGTTGGCGTGACGTAGCAGAGAAAATCGGCTCCGCACGCAGCTGCTATTGCTCCGCCGATGGCTGCTGAAATATGGTCGTACCCAGGAGAGACATCAGTCACAAGGGGACCGAGTACGTAAAAAGGAGCGCCTTTACACAGGGTCTTCTCCATTGATACATTCGACTCGATTTGATTCATTGGTACGTGTCCTGGCCCCTCTACGATTACCTGAACGCCAGCCTCTCTCGCTCTGTCAACGAGTTCACCAATAATGATTAATTCCTGGATTTGCGGACGGTCACTTGCATCGGCAAGAGATCCCGGACGAAGACCATCTCCAAGAGAGAGAGTTGCCTCATATTCTTTCGCGATTGCCAAGAGTCGGTCATAGTACTCATACAGCGGATTCTCTTTCTTATTGTAGAGCATCCACTCTATCAAGAATCTTCCTCCACGACTGACGACTTCCGTAATCCTCCTCTGTTTCTTAAGCCTCTCAACAGACTGTTGAGTGATGCCACAGTGCACAGTGACGAAATCGACCCCATCGCTAAGGTGTTTCTCGATCACTCGGAAGATCTGGTCAACCTGCATATCCACTACTGAGCGCTTCTTGGAGACATTTTCCACACACGCCTGGTAAATGGGGACGGTACCGACTGGGACCTGTGCCTGGTCCAAGATCGCCTTGCGTATCTCATCCAGGTCACCCCCCGTGGAAAGGTCCATTAACGTGTCAGCTCCGGCCTTCTCTGCGGCTTTCATTTTCTGCAGTTCTGTTTTAAGATCTGCTGAGTCAGGGGACGTACCTATGTTGGCGTTCACCTTTGTTCTCAGTCTATTGCCGATGCCGACAGGACGCTTGACTCTTCTCTTCTTGTTCTTGGGAACCACTATTGTGCCGGTAGAAAGTCCGTCTGAAAGGAAGTCGAGGGTGACTCCTTCCTCCTTCGCTATCCTATTGAGAACACTCCTGTTCATACATTCCCCCCAACCACATTAAACCAAATAACGTCGGTGTAGTCAAGCGCCGGCAGTCATGGAAAGCACGAGCTACCGTCTTCTTTCAGAATGTGGGCCGACTCCTTCTGACGGACAAATGCGTGAATATGAGGAGATGAAGTCAGTGATCTCGCAATCCTAAGGTGTTCGGGTGTTGGGCGGACTCCACAGCCTAAATCCAGGGAGAACTTGACAAATCTCTCAGGATTTTTATTTTCAGTAAACTCCTATGGAGGAGGAATGATCTTTGGATCAACTTCCATATTCGAAGAAGAGTTTTGGTCTATACATGAAAGCTTGGGCAGGTTAATCAAGAATGCAAATACCGACACCGTCCTGCTCATCGATAAGGCCGGACAGCTTATAACCAGTGCCGGCAATACCTCTAATCTGGATTTATCCTCTTTCTGTTCGCTCTCCGCCGCAGACTTCGCCGCTACGGATCAACTTGCCTCTTTAATCGGAGAAAGAGAATTCACTACTCTCTTTCATCAGGGCGAACAGGAAAACATATACATATCACTTGTGGGCGAAAGAGTCATCCTGGCCGTTCTCTTCAGCTCCAGGAGCAATCTGGGGCTTGTACGGATACGGGTGAAACAAACCGCAGATGAGTTGTCAAAGATATTCAGCCGAATCTTCATGAAAATAGAGGAACAATCGAAGGCGCCTTATCTAGACGAAAGCTTCACGAAAGAAGCTGAGGACGAACTAGACAGGTTGCTCGGCTAGTGTTCAATGGCTCTGATCAATTACGCCTCGCGGGAGATAAACTGCAAATTGATCTACTACGGTCCGGGGCTGGGAGGCAAGACCACATGCCTCAAATATATATACTCCAAGGTTGACTCCCGAATCAGAGGAAAGCTCATCTCACTCGCTACGGAATTGGATAGGACCCTCTTTTTCGATTTTCTTCCTGTGGACTTGGGAACTGTGAGAGGATTCAAGATTCGCTTCCATCTCTATACGGTGCCCGGCCAGATATTCTACAATGCGAGCAGGAGATTGATCCTCAAAGGTGTTGATGGACTGCTATTCGTGGCAGATTCCCAGATTGAACGGATGGACGAGAATCTGGAGAGCATGGAGAACCTCCATCAAAATCTGGCTGTTCACTCACTAAAATTGGCTGAACTTCCCCTAGTGTTTCAGTACAACAAAAGAGATCTTCCTAACATCGTCTCAGTAGAAGAGCTGGAAAAGGCACTCAATCCCGATAGCGCCCCTTATTTCGAGTGCGTAGCCACTGAGGGGATAGGCATATTTGAAAGCCTCAAGGCAGTTGGGAAGAAGGTGCTCCGTTCCCTTCACTGAGGTCAGTTCTCAGAGGCGATACGACCGCAACGCGCAACCGAGAGCGAGAAGCGAATGGCCCCGGCGACCAGTGCGCGAAGACGGCCTCTGATGGTGTACGCTCATCCTGACAACCAGCTGGTAGTCACCAATTCCCGGCCCTCGGCAGGGTTGACTCTGGTCCCGATATCACTTATACTACTGTAGCAATGCCAGCAAATCTCACACCACAGTACTTTGAGGCAGAGAGGAGATATAGACTCGCTCGCGACGCCGAGGAGAGAATTCGAATACTTCAAGAGATGCTGGCGATCATGCCTAAACACAAGGGCACGGAGAAGCTTCAGGCCGAACTGAAGACGAAGATATCAAAATTGCGCAAGGAAGAGCAGAAGAGACGCTCTCAGAGACGGAAAGCACATGGCTATCACATAGAGCGTGAAGGTGCGTTGCAGGTAGTACTGATTGGACCGCCGAATGCAGGCAAGTCTGAGTTGTTGCGTACTCTGACCAATGCCACACCTGAAGTTGCTCCCTATCCATTCACCACGCGCAAACCGTCCGTGGGGATGATGGAGTTTGAGGATATCAAAATCCAACTGGTTGATACGCCACCTCTGAGCGCGGAACCACCTGAATGGTGGATGACCGAGATAATAAGGAATACAGATTTCCTTCTGTGTGTGCTCGATCTTGGAGAGGAGAAGATTTCTGAACGCCTGCAATCCACCTTGAACAGCCTTGAACAGTCGAAAGTGAGAGTTGGTGAACCAGCAGGTGACGAAGGCTATCTAAGCAAGGGGCTTTTGGTTGTGGCGAACAAAAGCGACATGCCTGGGGCAGAAGCACGATTCAATAGACTGAGACAGTACTGTAGGGGAAGATTTGGACTTGTGCAGATCTCCCTCAATACTTCGAAAGGACTTGAGGTATTGAGACACACTATATTCTCTGAACTCAATATTGTGAGGGTGTATACCAAGACTCCTGGCGAGCCACCCGATATGGCTGATCCGCTGATTTTGAGACGAGGCAGCACAGTAATGGATGCTGCCCGCGCGATTCACAAAGATTTCGCGAGCCAACTGAGATATGCCAGGGTCTGGGGTGGAGACCATTTTGAAGGTCAAAGAGTTGAGAAGAATTATGCGCTTGAAGACAAGGATGTCATAGAATTCCACATCTAGAGCTGGTCTTCAAGCTCTTCGACCACACTTTCAAATATCGATATTCCCTTTTTTGCCTCTTCCAGACTGAGAACGAGTGGTGGACTGAACCTTATCGCATTCACCCCGCATCCGAGTACGACCAACCCCCTCTTGAAACAATTTCCCATTATGACTTCTTTAATATTCTTGCCCTCATGAGTCAACTTCTCTGGAAGCCTCTCCTTGGTAATCTTGTCCTTTACCAACTCGATTCCTATCATCAGCCCTCTTCCTCTCACGTCGCCTATTAATCGATGTCGTGTCATGAAATCCTCAAGCTCTTCGATCATCCAGTCACCTACCGCCCTTGCATTGTGGACGAGCTGGCCCTCAATGAGTTCGAGTGTTTTCAATGCTGCAGCACACGCTACCGGATTTCCGCCGAACGTACTTCCATGTGAGCCTCGTCTCCACGCTCTGGAATCGACTTCTTCCTCCATCAGCTCAGCCCTCGCCACTACAGCACCGAGAGGAATTCCTGAGGCTATTGCCTTTGCTACACAGACGATATCGGGCTCCACTCCCCAGTGCTCGATCGCGAACATCCTGCCGGTTCTCCCCAGTCCTGACTGAATCTCATCGACGACGTATATGATTCCGTGCATTTGAGTTATCGCGCGCAGAAGCGGATGGAATTCAGGGGGTGGAACTATGTAGCCACCTTCTCCCTGAATTGATTCGACCACGAGCCCTGCTACATCCTCTGGGTCTACGAGACGCTCAAAAATGACGTCCGTGAGATAAGCTACACATGGGAGCATGGGAATCGAATCAAATCTTGGCTTGAGCTTACACTCCGGGTATTTCAGATTGAAAGGACACCTGTAGCAATAGGGATAAGGTGTGTGAGTCACTCCGGGGATGAGTGGCGAGAAATGTGCCCTCTGAATCCTCTTGCTTCCACTGAGAGACATGCCCGCGTATGTTCTCCCGTGAAATGCGCCGAGAAAAGAGATGAATTGAGGCCTCCTCGTATAGTGACGGCATATCTTCAAGGATGCTTCCAGACACTCAACACCAGTACTACAGAAGTAGACCCTCTTATCGAATTTGCCGGGAACCAACCGTATGAGGTTTTCTGCCAGTTCCACCTGGGGAAGGTAGTAGAAATCTGCGCCAGAGATGTGTATCAGCTTCCTTACCTGTGAATCAATGGCTTTTCTCACGTCCGGATGGCAGTGACCCGTTCCGCAGACGGCGTATCCAGCGCCAAAGTCGAGGAATTCTCTTCCATCTACATCTGTGATGACCACACCTTCTGCTTTCTCAACTACCAGAGGAATTTCTCGGGTCCGCGTATGCGCCCCGAACATGACCTTCTGGTCTCGTGTGATCAGTCTTTCTGCATTTGGCCCGTAACTCGGAGACTCATATTTTATGGCCATTGACACCTCCCAGCACTACTGACCCGAGGGTTCAAACTGCTCTTTGGCTGCCTCGCACGTTGGGCATTTCCAGTCGTCGGGCAGTTCCTCGAAAGACGTACCAGGGACAATGCGGTTGGCTGGGTCGCCTCTTGTAGGGTTGTAGATGTATCCACACACAGGGCATCCCCACCTGTCCATATCACCCTCCTCGTTTAATCCTCAGGCAAGTGAGATTGAATCTGATTCAGCCCGTATTCTCTTAGTTCGTGCAGGGATTCGGATTTCATCAACAGTCTGAAATTGAACTCTCATGCCATCTTTTCTCTGACTTGCTGTAAACCACCTCTTCTCGATAGACCTGATTATAGGAAAGGATGAGAATATGCGCTACGGTTTGCTGGACCCGCCAGTGTTCAATTGCCTCAATCCAAAGTGAGAAGTACACGTCATATTCAGGGTCTTGGAGCAGTTTCGGCGCTCTACCTGACGACGAGCGTAGCACAGGGTGCCGAACGGAATACTCCCTCACTCACACTCCCAAGCAAACCTCTCTTCTTCTCGCTCAGTCCTCTCCTGCCGAGCACAATCAGATCATATTTGCCCTCTAGTCCTTCGTTGCAGATGGCCTCTACAGGATGAATCCATCGAATCAGTTTTGTCGTGCATGCAATGTCTTGCTGTACAAATATCCTCTTCGTGTGTTCCAAAACTCGCATGCCGTCTTCCAGTAGTGCTTCTTCGACCCCAGCCACATCACTACTGTACATAGGGGGTACGTACACTACTGTGACTATAGTCGTTTTGGTTTCAAATTTCGTAGTCAGCTGAGCAGCATGAACAGCAGCTCTCATGGCGTTTTCGGAGCCATCGGTGGCAAGAAGAATCTTCGAGTACACAGGGGAATATACTATCGAGGCAAATCTCTTGTCAAGCCGACCTGCCGAAGGGGGGAGTCGAACCCCCATGTCCTCAAGGGACAGCGGATTTTGAGTCCGCCGCGTCTACCAATTCCGCCACTCCGGCATGTGAAGTAAGTGTATGGAACCGAGAGGCATCTGTCAACACGAGAGAGCTACGAGTGCCACCACATCCCCCGCCCACCCTGGCGACTCTGCATCACCGGTGTTTCTTCTTGGGAGGGGATTCACAATTGCCATTCCGTTATGTCTTTAAGTCAAGACCTGACCCCGCTGATGGTTGACAATCCCCGCCGATCTGGTAGAATTTATGGTGATGATGAGGCAGAGGAGGCCACAATCGATCCAGAGAACAGCCCGTCACCATCGTTTGGCTGAGGATTTCCGTGACCTATCGCATAGGATCTTGGATCAGTCGCACCAGGGTATCCCCAGAATGGACTTCCTTAAGGAGATTTCCGGCATGCTCGTCAAGTTCTCGGGGTGCGATATGGTTGAACTCTGGGTAAGAGAAGAGGACAATTGCCTCCGATGTCGTGCCGGACGTCGAGAGACCGTTTCGCTCAGGACGGTCCCATGCGAAGAAGCCCAGGCTTCTGCGATCAGTCCTTGCTTCAGGCGTGACTCGCGAGCGGAGTATCTGTGCAGGGACGTGGTGAGTGGATGTCTCGACTCCTCGTCTCCGGTTTTCACGAGGAAAGGAAGCTTCTGGACTGGCGATGTCACGAAGCTCCGTGACTTTTCCTCGGGCGTGGGGGGAAAACTGACCCTGGAGAGTCTTGACGTCAGCCGAAAGTATCCATCGCTCGCTGTCGTTCCCTTAGGAATAGGTAAGGAAAACACTGGCTTGATTCAACTGAAGAGCAGGAATCGCTACTTCTTCACACAGAACGAAGTAGAGTCCTACGAAGGAGTAGCCCAGACCCTGGGCATTGCACTTGCACATCAGCGCGCCCAGGCAGCACTTCGGGAACGGATCAAAGAACTGACATGCCTGTACGGTATCGCAAAACTTGCCGAGCGCGAAGGCATATCTCTGGAAGAAACTCTGCAAGGAATAGTGGAGCTTCTCCCTCCTGCATGGCAATATCCTGACATTGCTTCTGCCAGAATCGTTCTCGACGGCAAATCCTATTCTACACGAGGCTTTCGGAATGGTCAGTACAGGCAGACCGCCGATATTGTGCTGGATAGTAGTGTATGGGGTGTAGTGACCGTCGTCTACGCCCAGAAGCGACCAGAACTTGATGAGGGTCCATTTCTTACCGAAGAGAGAAGTCTCATTGATGCGGTAGCAAGACAGGTGGCGTTTATCATCGAACAGAGGCAGGCGGAGGAAGAGAGGACGAAACTGCAGGATCAACTGCGGCACGCTGACCGCTTGGCCACAATTGGACAGCTTGCGGCCGGAGTGGCTCACGAATTGAACGAGCCTTTAGGCAGCATTCTTGGATTTGCGGAGCTCGCAAGGAAAACTTCAGATCTGCCTGAAGAAGCGACGCAGGACCTTGAGAAAATCGTGAAAGCTTCTTTGCAGGCACGCGAGGTCATCAAAAAGCTCATGCTATTTGCCAGACAGATGCCTCCTCAGAAGAGCCAGGTGGATGTCAATAGAATAGTCGAGGAAGGGTTGTCTTTTTTCAAGCCACGTTGCGCCAAGGAAGGAATAGAACTGATCTGCTCGCTGGCACCCAGGCTACCCAAGATAATCGCGGATCCTGGTCAGTTGAACCAGGTCATGGTGAATCTCGTTGTCAATTCAATACAGGCCATGCCCGGAGGTGGCAAGCTCACACTGCGGACTTCTGGATCCAAGGACCATGTTTTTCTCACTGTGGAAGATACAGGGACAGGGATGAGCAAAGAGGTTCTAAAACGGATATTCCTCCCGTTCTTCACCACGAAGGATGTCGGCCAAGGGACTGGCCTGGGTCTTGCTGTGGTACATGGAATAATCTCCGCGCATAGGGGGTCCATCCAGGTGGACAGCAAGCTAGGGCAGGGGACAAAGTTCGAAATCCGGATGCCGTTGGGTGAGCAGCCAACTGACTAGGTAACCATGAGGACGTCGGAATCGGCAAAGAGAGAGAGAATCCTGGTCGTGGATGACGCACCTGATACGCTCGAGGTTCTTCACAGAAACCTGCAATCTAAGGGTTATAAGGTTCTCACAGCATCAGACGCAGGAGAAGCGATCAAGATCCTCCAGTCAACATCCATTGATCTCGTCATCACAGATTTCAAGATGCCAGGCGTAAGCGGGCTCGAACTCATAAGGCATGTACGGGAAAACTTTCAGGGTTCAGAAGTGATGATGATTACCGGCTATGCAACGATACAAGGTGCGGTAGAAGCGGTGAAGACGGGAGCTGAGGAGTATCTGACCAAGCCGTTTACCGAGGAAGAGCTCTTCTCAGCTGTTGAGAGAGCACTTGAAAAACTGCACAGAAGACGAATCGCTGAGCCACAGAAACCGTTGCGACTGCAGTCTCCTTATGGAATGGTTGGTAATTCTCAGGCGATGAGAGCTGTCTTCGATTTCATACCAAAAGCCGCATCTACCCCGGCGACTGTGCTCATCACCGGTGAGAGTGGCACTGGAAAGGAGCTCGTGGCCCGAGCCATTCATTACAACAGTGTGAGGGCAGCTGCTCCATTCGTACCCGTCAACTGTGGAGGTATCCCGGAAAGCCTTCTCGAAAGTGAGCTTTTCGGGTATGTCAGAGGAGCCTTCACTGGAGCGACAGAATCGAGAGCTGGGTTCTTCCAGACAGCTGAAGGAGGAACGATCTTCCTGGACGAGATCAGCAACACGACTGCTGCAATGCAGGCGAAGCTTCTCAGGGTTCTTGAAGATAAGGAAGTCTGTATGGTAGGGTCCAGACGTCCGCGAAAGGTCGACGTGAGAATCGTTGCCGCAACCAACAGGAATATGCTTGGCCTCGTTGGAAAGGGGCTCTTTCGTGAGGATCTCTACTACAGGCTCAACGTAATCAGCATAGATATACCTCCTCTGAAGGAGAGGGGAGATGACATACTCCTTCTTATCAACCATTATGTGTCCAAGTTCGCAAATGAACTGAGCAAGCCTCCTCCACGGTTCACCGATAGAGCTCTTCACGTTCTCAGAAGTCATAACTGGCCCGGAAATGTCAGAGAGCTGGAAAACACCATACAGCGACTGGTCGTGATGAACGAGGGTGACATCATAGATGTTCCAGATCTACCTTCTCTCATGCGATTCTCTGCTCTCCGACCGGCCACTCTGAACCGCACTCTGGCTGAGGTGGAGGCGGAACACATCGTCAACGTGATGCGACTTGTTGATCACAACAAGACGAAGGCGGCTGAGATACTTGGAATCGATCGTAAAACGTTGCGAGATAAGTTGAAGAAGATAGGAAAATTCGAGTAGTAGGGCCTCGTCTTCGGAGAGATTCCCCCCAGAGGGTAGAAATTCCCCGTTTTTCATACTCCTTCTGCCGCAAAGATGACGGGCGTGATCGTCACTCACCAAGTAGGTCAATAGCACTAATACATTATCACACTTAGACTTAGCTGAGTCAAGAGAACGACACATTCAGGGCGCAGATGTCACGCGATTACTGGCACGAAACTTGCCCGTATCAAGGAATTGACACGTGACGTGAACGAAAAGAAAGGGAGGGCAAGATGAAAACTGTAACAACAAGAGAGAGGAGCACGCCGGCTGTTGATGCGCCCGATGTCGAGACTGTGAAATGCGAAGAGACTTCTATCTCGACGGCGAAGGAATGGAAGTTGCTCTATTCTCCCTTGTCGAGAGTTGTGGGAGATAGATCCGGCTCGGAGACCAAGGATCTGTGCTGGAATTGCGGAAGACGCGAAACCTGTGTCTATCCAAGGCCGGAGGCTGGTATATGGCATTGCAGGGACTACAAATGGGAGGACAAATGATTACAGTAACAGAGAAAGCACGACGGAGGACGAGCGTATACGACAATGTAACCAGCCAGTTCAACACCGCGGCACAGCTGATGGATTTGGATGCCGAGATTCGCAAGATCCTGAGCAGAACGATGAATGAGATCACCGTCCACTTCCCGGTGAAAATGGATGATGGGCGAATCGAGATGTTTACTGGCTACCGAGTCCAACACAACAACGCTTTAGGTCCTTTCAAAGGTGGTCTCCGTTTTCATCCGTCCGTCGACATAGACGAAGTAAGAGCGCTTGCTACCTGGATGACGTGGAAAGCTGCCATTACAAACATTCCGTTTGGAGGAGCGAAAGGGGGAATTCAGTTCAATCCGTCCGAATACAGTTCGACTGAATTGGAGCGGATAACGAGGCGATTCACCTTCGCGCTGGGGAGCAACATTGGACCGGAATACGACATTCCAGCGCCTGACGTAAACACGAACCCTCAGATCATGGCCTGGATTGTGGATACCTACATATCGATGATGCCACCACTGGAGAGACAGCGATGTATTCACGTCGTCACTGGCAAGCCCATCGAGTCAGGCGGTAGCCTTGGACGTGATAAGGCGACGGGCCAAGGCCTGGTCTTTCTAATCGAGGAATGGGCTAAGGACAGAGGTTTTGCACTGGACTTTGCCACCTATACAGTGCAAGGATTTGGAAACGTAGGATCCTGGGCTGCGCGTCTCATGAAACCACTGGGTTCGAGGCTCATCGCCGCAGAGGATGTTACTGGAGCCATTGCCAATTCAAGAGGAATCGATCCTGACGAGCTGACCCTCCATGTGAGCAAACATGGTGGCGTAGCTGGGTATCCCAACGCATCACCAATAGGCCATGAAACGTTCTTGAAAACAAAGACAGACATATTCATTCCTGCCGCACTTGAGAACCAAATTACTGCCGGTACAGCCGCCTTCTTGGATGTGAAGCTCGTTGCCGAAGGAGCGAATGGTCCCACAGATCCGGACGGCGATCAAATCCTCCGCAGTGAAGGCGTCGACGTTCTGCCAGACATCCTGTGCAACTCGGGAGGTGTCATTGTCAGTTACTTCGAGTGGTTGCAGAACAAACGGAGTGAATTTTGGGAACTCGATGAGGTAGACTGTAAACTGCACAAGAAGATCACATCTGCATATCGACGAGTGAAGGAGACGGCCGAGGAATTTGAGACCGACTGGCGCACTGCCGCTTATATCGTCGCCCTTTCATGCTTGGAGAAGGTCTACCAGGAGCGAGGTATCTTTCCATAAATGGGGAGGCCCATCGTTGAGGAATCGAGAATAGGGAGCCAAGAGCGACGAGGGGGTGTCCTTGGGCACCCTCTCGTCCGTTCATTGGGAACATACACTGCGTGTCTGACTACCATCTCATATCTCAGACCGCACCCAGTGGGCTTCAGGAACAGCGGGCGGGACCACTTCAACTTCACATGACGATAGAGCACGGCGGCTGTAGTCGCTGGCCAGTAGCTAGACGCCAATTCCGCTGCTACGTGATTTAAAGGAGGTACACGGGGTCGGATCTATCAGTGGCAGAGAGCCAGCAATGCCACCACATCCCGCGTCCACCCTGGCGACTCTGCATCACCGGTGTTTCTTCTTGGGAGGGGATTCACAATTGCCATTCCGTTATGTCTTTAAGTCAAGACCTGACCCCACGTTTTGCTGTCTGCTCTTTGTAGAAGATGAAAAAGAAATAGAAAAGTGAGGCGAAACCAAGTGCAGTGAAGGGAAGAAATAGAGATATTGATGTTCTGAACGTGACATGGAACCATCTGAGCTGTCCAGAATAGACGGAATTCAAGAGGATGACGGTGAGCAGTAGTGCTCCAATTGAGGAGCCGATGACACCCGAGAGCGTAGCTCTCTTCAGATTCGTCAGTTTCTTGTGGAGGACTTCCTTGTGAAAGACGACAAAGAAGGAGAGGAAGAGTATCGAAGATATCCAGGCTGCGAGTGCTTCCGGAGCGCTTGATCTGACCAGTCTGAAGAGAAATGGTGATGTTTCGTATATCACGATTACGAATGCATTGGAGAGAAGCAGTAGATTCTTTGTACGCAGCACCAAGATCGCCGAAGAACCAATGATGGCAAACGCAGAGGCTCTCTTCAAGGCAATTTGGTCCTTCTGAAGGTAATCCCTGCGGAAGACGACGTAAAAGACTACCAGGGTCAGGCTGGCAATCAGAGACATTACTGTCGCAGCCTGTCTCACTGAGGCTACGGTGAAGATGCCAGGTAGAAAAGTCCCAATTGTCTTCAGAGCAAAGGTGTAGGAGAGACCAATCAGGCCCAATAACGTTGCTCTTTTTAAGGTCACGCGTGAACCTCTCCTTCGAGCAGGCTATGTCGACAGGCCAATCGTAAGATGTCACCGGATCGATGTCAACACTTCGCCAGATTTTCGAAACGTGAAGAACCCCCTCTTAGTCTCTTGGAGAGAAGAGGATACTTCATAATCACGAAGGTTGCCGTCATTGGGTGGTACGAAGTACCGGCCGAAGCGCGGTCTTCTTCTCCTCTTGCATTGCGCTCGGCCATCAGAAGGGGTCAGCGGAACAACGAATCCATTCGTGACGGTTGACATGGGTTATGGCGTGCCAGATGCCTTCTTCGGTTTCAGGGCGGCTGGATCGCCGCATCTACTATGATGTAGTACGACGAAAGGCCCTCACGAAAAGTGGCAACCTACCATGACGCCTTCTCCATCGCATCGACTGTCAGCGTGGAACCTGTGTTAGACACATCTTCTCCCAGGAGGAGGATAGTGAGGAACACGTATCAGACATTGCGGAATGGTGCAGTCCTACGTTGATATCGGATATGTGCTCGCTATCAGGATTTCACCATGACAAGTAGCATTTTGAACCGGCGCGTTGCCCTAAGAGCGTGGGGGATGTGTGCAGGCATGATTATGAGTTCACCCTCCTCGAGGGAGAACTTATCGTCACCAATTGTTATCTCAGCCTCTCCCTCGATTAGATAAACCATGGCATCATAGGGAGCGGTGTGTGCGCTGAGCGCCTGCTCGACGTCGAAGGCGAATAGTGTTATCGTTCCTGCGTCCTTATCCAGAAGGGTACGGCTCACAATCGAGCTCTCCTGATAATCGACCATCTGTTTCAACTTCTCTGTTTTCTTCATAATCTGGTATGCTCTATGGTGAGAAGACTTTAGACAGCAACGACTTCTCTGATTTCGGGGACTTCCTGCATGATTATCCTTTCCACTGCCATCTTCAAAGTTATCTGACTCATTGGACATCCACCGCACGCACCCGTAAGTCTCACCTTCGCAACGCCTTCTTCGGTGACCTCGACGAGTTCAATGTTCCCTCCATCTGCTTGCAGTGAAGGTTTTATCTTCTTCAAAGCAGCCTCTACTCTGTTCTGCACGATTTCCTCCTCTATTCAAAGAAATTCACATACCGAGCTGGGGTCATGGCCCAAGTCCATTTCTGTACCCGGAGGACAACACTTGGACGGTCGTATCGTCCTCCCAACGTGATCTCTAGTGCACGGATGGTCACTGATGTCTCTCTTCATGGTCTTGTGGTGTATTGGCGCACTGAGAGCGCATTTGAAATATGTGAACACCGTCTCGGCATAGGGCTCGTGAGGAAACGCGGCACTGGAAAGCGATTCGGACGAATCAAATCCCCTACGCCACCCTGGGTTATCAGGGGTCGACCGGAATAGCCTACTCCAATGCCGCACGCTCACAGTAGCCCCGTGCAAAATCTACTAAATCTATAGGAATTATTCTATATGAAATGGTCGCTCTCGTCAAGCGAAAAATAGCGCACTCGCTGGCTCCATTCGGTTATGGTACTGAAATCTCTCCGCTTCCGGGAGCCCTCTTCCCGATGGCAAATTGGTCTGCGTGGCTTCCGAGGTAGCAGGTCAAAACCAGGAGGAGATAGACGCACAGACCGGAGCGCAGGGAATAGCCTGGATCGACTGAGTGAGCGTGTATGCAGCTGCTCTACTTATGATCCATATGATACGCTATTTCTTTGGAGCCATCTGTTTGCCACAGCAGATTATGTCACAGACGCCAACACATCCACACGCTTTGTCGACTGTCACCACCAATCCGCACGTCCTGCATACGTACTTGCTCCCCTTCTTGACTCCCGTTTTTGTCTTGACAGTCTTCTTGGCGGCCGTCTTCTTCTTGACAGCTTTCTTTGCTACTGCTTTCTTCTTGGCGGTCTTTTTCGCTGCTTTCTTGACTGGCATAAAATTGCCTCCTTTCTATCCACTCTCACTCGACTCCTCTTCTCTCGACAGGGAGGAGCTACGTTCCCTTTCCATAGTTAAGGCACGATCTCCTCTAACCGAGAGATCCAGGAGCACAGGATTTGCGGCCACTGTCTTAACGATATTGGGTGAGAGTTCTCGGAACATATTCTGACTGCACATACATATAATAAGAATTCCTGCCCGTCAATACTTCAGTCTCGCTCAGTTTCAATGCCTTTGATGAACATGGGCTTACGCAGTTCTCACTCACTCTGCTCCACTCCCGGCTGTCGTCACATTCATCTTCGTGAACTTCTCTGATGAGCTGAAGATGGTTGCTGGGGGCTCGATGCATGGCCGCGTAGACGCCAGCTAGCATATACGTGCCGCGGCGAGTTCGGACTCCTGACGTAAGCACTGCTCTTGGAGAATTCACCGACGGCTGTAGGAAAAGAACAGATTGATCTATGGCAGTGTCGAGGGAATGACGAGTTGGTGAATGTCTGTGATGAGACGTGCTTCCAAGCCAACGGTAGACCATCACAATTTCACATTTAGATGGGTGCGTCTCTCGTGTCTCGTCTGGAAATCATCTGCATCATCCGGTCCATACGCAAGCATTACCATATACGATTTCCCCACCGCAAGAGGGCGGTCATAGGGGTCTCCTGAATCAAGGGGGATTGTGAAACTGATTTCTGTTCGTCCAACTGTTTCAGCGCCGGCTCGATTTGTGACGTTATCTTCGCCACCAAGAAGAGTGTCTGGCAGGTGGGAATACTTCCCCACTCCGAATTCGTCGGTCACATAGACATCGCCATCTTTCACGTAGCCAATGATGATGTTTGCATCCTTCATCTCATCTGTGGGATGGAATCCGACTGCGACCCAGCCCGTTGTTGGAGCACTCACCTTTGCGTGCAGGAATTCGAGCGTGTCTGCCTTCCACTTCAGCACAATACCTGCTGAATTCGCGTGACTGAATCCATTCTCGGAGGAGGCCTCTGGGTCCTTCTCTTCTTTGTGAGTCGTACACATGGGAACCAGAAGCAGACAACCCATCACTGGGAAGACAACGAGCAGCTTTCTCGTTTTTTCTCTCCTCTTCAGCAACGGAGCAAAATCGGATGGTTCTCTCACCTACAATCCCCTCTTCGATTCAATCAACGCGCGTAGCTTCTCCAGCCTGAGTTTTCTCCTGTATAGAGGATCTTTATCTTCACGGTAGACGCCGAGGTTTTCCTCAAAGGTGGGTTTGTCAGGATGGAGATATAGTATACCGAGGGGAAGTTTTTCTCTCTCAGTCGCCCTCTTGAAGGCCTCAACTCTGTCTCCAGGATTGTGCGAATCGTCCAGGTAGTAGGTGTTTTCTTTGAACCACTGGTGTGTCTGAACTCTGTTGAAGGAGGTGCATGGCTGAAGAAGGTCCACCAGTGCATAACCTTTATGGGATATGGCGCGCGCCAATATTTCACTGGTTTGCCTGATGTCCCCAGAGAAGGCTCTGCTCACGAAAGAAGCATCCAAGGAGACTGCCACTGCGACGGGATTAAATGGTTCGAGGAAGACACCGTCGACCTGGGCTGGGGTCCTGAAACCTATTTGGGACGTCGGCGAAGCCTGCCCCTTTGTCAAACCGTAGACCATGTTGTTGTGGACGATATTTGTGATATTAGGATTCCTGCGCACTGCATGTAAAAAGTGGTTTCCGCCTTCGGCGTACATGTCGCCATCACCACCTTCTGCTATCACTGTGAGTTCGGGGTTTGTCGCTCTTATGGCAGTGGCCACCGGCAAGGTTCTGCCATGAAGTCCATGAAAGACGTTGCATTTGAGATAGTGGGGAATCTTTGCAGCCTGCCCTATACCGGAAACAATCACGAGATTTTCAGGTTTTGTTCCGAGTTTGGCCAGAGCCTGCTTGAGTGCATCCAAGATGGCGAAATTCCCGCATCCAGGACACCAGGCTATGTCAATGTCTCCCGCGTCAAAAACCTTCGGCTCCATCATCCTTATCCAACAATTCTCTGAAGAGCAGTCACGATCT
>LRSK01000262.1 GCA_001563325.1 Candidatus Thorarchaeota archaeon SMTZ1-83 | reverse complement strand
TTCCCGGCACTTGAGTGCAGTGCGTGTGTGATGACTCCGCTGACATCTTTTGTTGGAAAACACCCCAACATAACAATCCACTCACTCTCCACAGTAGAGAGGGTCACCGGTTCCAAGGGCAATTTCAAGGTGACCATACGTAAGAAAGCTCGCTATGTGAATGAGGATACGTGTACCGGATGCCAATCTTGCATTCAGAGCTGTCCAGTCGAAGTCCCAAATGAGTACGACTTTGGCCTCTCACTACGAAAGGCAATCTACATGAACTTCCCCCAGCAGATTCCACTCGTCGCGGCTATTGACAGGGACTCGTGTATAGGCTGTGGAACCTGCGCAGCAGTCTGTCCAAACGACTGCATCTTCTATGACGACGAGGATAGGCTGTATGAACTGAATGTTGGCTCGATAATAGTAGCAACTGGGGTCGAAGAGTATAAGCCGCTGGACTATGGAGAATACGGTTATGGGATCTTCCCCAATGTTGTGACTAGTCTAGAATACGACCGCCAGACTCACCCAACCGGACCCACTGATGCACACATGGTGCGTCCGTCGGACGGAAAGGAACCTGAGAGGATATTGTTTGTCAACTGTGTGGGAAGCAGGGACGTTCGGGAGAACGTTCAAGGCTACAGCAGTCACTGTAATAGAGTCTGTTGTTCATTTGGCTGCAAACTCGCGCAGGTGACTCGTATGCACTATCCAGAGGATCACTGCGAGATTATTTACTCATACATGGATATGAGAACTGCAGGGAAAGCCCTGGAGGAGTTTCTCTGGGACACACAACACAACAAGGGTATTAGGTTCATCAGGGGAAGAGTTGGCGAGATATATGAAGACCCTGATACCAATGACCTCTCGGTTAAGCTCGAAGACACTGAAACTGGAAAAATCACGGAGCTAGAGAATATCTCCATGGTTGTTCTGAACTCAAGTTTCAGACCCAGTGAAGGTACCGAGGAGCTAGCCAAGATCCTGAAGATTGAGATTGACGAAGCTGGATATATCAAAGAACTACATCCGAACGGTTCGGCCTTGGAAACTACACGTCCGGGAATCTATGTTGCAGGTTGCGCCCACGGTCCGAAGGACGGCACGGATTCCGTCAATGAGGGCAAAGGTGCTGCCATGGCCGCTCATTCTACTCTTCCAATACCGAATCCTCCAGAGGTTGAGAAACCTCCGCCTCTGGAAACTGGCGACGAGCCCAGAGTCGGAGTCTTCATCTGCCACTGCGGCGGGATTATTGGGGATGTCATAGATTCGCCGGGCCTGGCCGAGTGGGCAAAGGACCTGCCGAATGTTGCCTATTCGACCGATTACATATTCATGTGCAGCGATCCAGGACAACAGCTTGTGACAGAGGCCATTCTTGAGCACAATCTCAATCGCGTGGTTGTTGGGTCATGCTCACCCCTTCAGCATGAACAGACATTCAGAAGTGCCCTTGAGGCAGCAGGACTCTCGGGTTACTACCTGGTTGGTCCAGTAGGCCTTCGCGAACAACTGACACTTGTGCATGCCAATGCACCGCCTGACATGCGCCAGGAGAAGGCACAAGACATGATTCGGAGTGCCGTTGCAAAAGCGGTGAACAATGAGATTGTGCCGCTCAAGGAGGTCCAAGTGACAAGGACTGTGATGGTGGTGGGCGGTGGAGTTTCTGGGATGACTGCCGCATTGGACGTAGATAGAAAGGGCTTCGACGTGGTCCTGGTTGAGAAGCAAGAGAAGCTCGGTGGAAGACTGAATGACCTTCACACTTTATTCCCCGCAATGAACCCAGCTCAGGAATTGGTAGATGACTTGGTTGCACGAGTGGAGAACGCAAAGAGAATCAAGGTGCTCCTCAACTCAAAGATCGTCAAGAGAGATGGGACCTATGGCAATTACGTCATAACTGTTGAGAACACGAAGACTGGTGAAACAGAGGACTACACAATCGGAACGATGGTTATTGCTGTGGGGACTGACACATACGAACCAGAAGTGGGGGAGTTTGGTTGGGGAGAGGTCCCAGGAGTCATGAAGACTCTCGACCTTGAGAAGATGCTGAAGAACGGAGAGTTGAAGGAACCTCCGAAGAATCCTGTGTTCATCCACTGTGTGGGTTCACGTCAGACACCTGGAGAGGGCAACCGATACTGCTCCAGAGTATGTTGTTCTGCAGTCCCAGATGTCAAGGTCTTCTCGGCTTACAAGGAACACATCCGACCATTTGCAGATGGAATGGAAGAGATGTGGCGAGAGAATCGAGAGAAAGGTGTCACGTATCTTAGATGGTCAAGAGAGAAAACAGTCACAGTTGAGAAAGCACCGGATGCTGACGAGGCAATAGTCACTGTATATGACACACTATCTCAGGAAACCTTCAAGATTCGGTCGAGCATGGTAGTCTTGGCCGTGGGCCTTGAGGCACCACATGACGTTGACGAGCTAGTGAGAGCCATGGGCATCAACCGTGGACAAGATGGGTTTCTGCTTGAGATGCACATGAAGTTCCGTCCTGTAGAAACGACCGTGCCGGGTGTCTTTCTTGGAACCACATATGCAAAGAGCGTCGCAGATTCCATAAACCAAGCACGAGGGGCAGCAAGTGAAGCAACGGCACCTCTGAATCTCGGGACTGTCAAGATCGAGCTTTTGACCGCAGATGTTGATGAGGACCTCTGTGTTGGTTGCGACTTATGTCACTACTCCGAAATCTGTCCCTATGATGCAATCTCAATGGTTGAAATCTCACCTGGAGTCAAGAAGAGCGTGACAAATGAAATGGCATGTGAAGGCTGCGGCGCCTGTACAGCGATATGCCCAACTGGAGCACGCGACCTTAGATGGTGGCGCGAACAAAGCTTCCTCGACCAGATTGAAGAGATGCTGAGAGAGTGAATCAGATGGTTACGATTCACGGGTTCCGTGCAGGGTGGACCGTGTTGAACGACCTCGTGGGAGACCTTCGTCAGAAAGGTGCCTTCATTCCTGGTCTGACGTACGCAGACTTAAGGAACTCGAAGATGGTTATTGAGTATCTCTCTAGCTTCGAGCCAGACATAAGCCAGTCCACCGAGGCAGACTTCAGATTGAGGACCGAGATGGAGTCCAAGATTCTTAGCCTTCGAGAAACCCTCATGGTATGGGCTGAGGAGAAGGAAGGGGTGGAGTATCGAAGAGTCTGGGAGGAGCGGTTGCAGAGGGCTCTTGAGAGCGAAACGGATTCGGACGACGAAGAGAAGACTCCGATTTCAGACATACCTAGAGAGAAGGACATCGGATTCTTCCGAATTCGACTCCCTGAGAGCATCCCAGTGGAGATCATCTCCGAGCTAGCAGAAGACTGTGGAGTGCTAGTTTCGTTGGATGGTGACCGGCACCTTCAGGTAAGCGGGAAGAAAGACTGTGTCCGGGATGCTATGAAAAGGCTTGGCGAGATGTTCTACGGAGAAAGCAGACTCAACAGGAACGATTGAGCCACAGTGATCCTGGCTCGGCATGCAGTCTGCGCTCAATGGGTCTTGGAATCTCTGTGAATGAGGAGAACACCGATGGTCATTGCCTGACCTGCACGTCTAGAATCCCAGAAGGTCTGCAATTGGGTCTAGCGAGATTCTGTTCAACTCGAGGCCAAGAGGCTCTGGATCAATGCCCATGGCAAGTCCAAGTATCTGCGTGACAAACAGTGCAGGGAGCTCTAGAGACTCTCCACTCTCGTCCTTCATACCGATGAGTTGAACATCGAACTGTGTGTGGCAGGCCGGACAGTTCGTCACTACGCAGTTCGCATTGGCCTGTTTTGCAGAAATCATCTTCTCTGATAGGATCTTGGTAGCAACATCTTCACTAGATATGAGAAGCGGTGAACCGCAACAGGATAGCTTGAGTCCCCAGGCAACGCTCTCTGCACCCGTCAGCTCAAGCAGTTCGTCCACCTTTCTAGGTAGCTCTGGATCGTCAAAACCAACGACATTAGAGGGTCGTATCAGATGGCAACCTGGATGGAACGCGATGCGTAGGCCGTTGAGTGGTTTGACTATCCTTTTTCTAATGTCGTCCTTCAACTCGTAGAGAACTTCCACAAGGTGTCGTATCTTCGCTTTGCCAGTGTACTCCAGTCCCAACGGCTTCAGAACAGTGTTGACTTTCTTACGATTATCTTCATCATCATGGAGAACATGATCTGTGTCCTTGAGGGAACCAAAGCATCCGTTACAGGGGGTCATGATATCATGTCCACGATTCTCAGCGAGTGCTATGTTGCGTCCCGAGAGGGCCAGCCAACTACTCTCGTCGATTGATTTCAAGACGACGGTACCACAACAGGATGCTCCCTCGAAGTCAATTAGATTGATACCGAGCTCCTTTGCAACGGCACGCATAGAAGACTCGTAGTTATTGAATCTGTTCGGGATGGCACAGCCCAAGAACACCTCATAGCTCTGCGCCATCTTAATCACCGTCCTTAAGCTTCATCAACCCAATCTTGTCGAACATCTTTCTTGTGTCCTCGACATTGAGTTCCGGTACATCATCGAGCTCTAGATCTTCTCGTTCCCAGTCTGTGGGTTCGTACAATCGTCCGATATCATAAAGCGACTTCCTGGCAGCAATGTATCCTGGTGGAGCGATTTCTTTCTTGAAGGCCATGTTCTTCAGCCCAAAGATGATGTCCGTGATGTCTATTCCCTGTGGGCAGCGCTCCTGGCAAGTGTAACAGGTCGTACACAGCCAGACCATATCTGTTTCCAAGACTTCCTTCAGGCCGAATAGAAGCATTCGCATGATTTCATGAACTTGGATGTTGACCTTGTCGCTGACTGGACAACCCGCACTGCACTTGGAACACTGGAAGCATGCTGTGAGATCCTCTCCTCCAAGCATACTAGATACTTCCCTTGTGAACTCCGGATCCAGCGCCTCGAACTTCTTGCCGTCAAATGACTTGAACTTCCCCCATGTTTCTGTCATGTCAGCGCCTCCTTGGTCGCAGTGGACTCGGGCCTAACTTGTCAGCCAGCTCAGATAGTTTCTTCACGGCTTCGGCCCATATCGGCCCTTCACTTGCGCTGATTTGAGTGAACTGGAGTCGCTCGGGCTCAAGTCCTGCCTTCTCCACAATCTTCTTCGCGATAGCGAACCGTCTCTCAAAGGATATGTTTCCATCGACGTAGTGACAGTCCCCGAAGTGACAACCAGAGATCCAGACCATATCAGCACCCAGTCTGAAGGCCTCTAAGATGTGTGTGACACTGACACGCCCTGTGCACATCACACGGATATCACGTACTGTGCTCGGTTGCTGAAGTCTTGCCACTCCGGCATTGTCAGCACCAGCGTAGGAGCACCAGTTACATACTATTGTAAGGAGTCTTGTCTCATTAGCGGGTAGGTCTGCCAGAGCCGAGCGAATCTGTGCAAGTATCTGGTCGTCGGTGAAGTGTTTCATGGTGATTGCGCCAGCAGGACAACCTGCAGCACACTTGCCACAGCCCGCACACAGAACAGGATTGGAAACCGCATAATCGCTTCCCCCATCTCCTGGCACTACCTCAATCGCGTTATAGGCACAGTTTATCTCGCATGTGCCACAGCCCACGCACACTTCGGGGTCAACAACAGACACAATAGCCTCGGCCTTGCGAATTCCACTGACAAGGGGCACCAGAGCTCTTGAGGCCGCACCTCTGCCCTGAGCTATAGATTCAGCGATTGTCTTAGGGGCAGTTGCGGCCCCTGCCACAAACACACCATCTGTCTGGAAATCGACGGGTCTGAGCTTAGGGTGTGCCTCCATGAAAAAGCCTGACATGTTGAGCGGGACCTTGAACAGCTCAGAGATCTGCTTGTTCTCTTCTCTCGGAATCATCGCAGATGAGAGGATCACGTGGTCTACGTCAAGCCTAAGCTCTGCCCCGAGTACCTGATCCATGACCTCTATTCTTAGAGGCTTTGCCTTGCCCTTCTTCACGGCAGGAGGGGAGTCCTTGTCAAACCTGATGAATATGACTCCCTTTTTTCGAGCATCACGGTATCTGTCCTCACCATCATAGGATACCCTTAGGTCTCTATAAAGATGGAAAACTCGCGAATTGGGATACTTGTCCAGCAACTCAAGGGAATGCTCGAGTGCGACTGTGCAGCAGATTCCTGAACACCATGTACGTGCCCCCTCAAGTGACTCTTCTTCACGCGAGCCCGCACAGTGAATCACCGCGAAAGTCTGTCCGTCAGAAAAACTCTCACCGTCATGTAGCCTACGATTGAACTTGGCCTCAGTGACCACATTGTCTAGTTTCTTGAGCCCATAGAGTCCCTTCTCCTCTAGCTGCGTCGCCCCTGTTGCAACTATCACTACGCCTACCTTGAATTCCTGCTTCTTCTTCTTGGTCCTAATAGTGACATCGAAGTCACCAATGGAACCCTTTGCGTCAATTACCTCAGAATCAAGAAGCATTTCGACGTTGGGGTTGCCCGAGATGGCAGTTTCGAACTCGTGTATCACTTCCGCACTAGACTTATGGTTGAAGTTGACAGTGCGCAGTTCATTGAGGAAGCCGCCAACCTTGTGCTCCTTCTCTACAAGCAAGACCCTGAACCCTTTCTGAGCGATGAGATTAGCTGCGGCCATACCAGACACACCAGCACCAATGACAAGCGCGGTGGGCTCTATCTTCGTCACCGCCTCCTCTTGGGGTTCGAGAAGCCTGGCGCGGGCGACCGACATTCTCACCAGGTCGTTCGCCTTTGCTGTCGCCTCATCCTTCGCAGCCTGATGGACCCATGAACAGTGTTCTCGAATATTCGCGAGTTCAAAGAGATACTTGTTGAGTCCAGCCTCCTGTATGGTGGCTCTGAAGAGAGGCTCGTGCGTTCGAGGTGTGCATGAAGCTACCACGAGACGATTGAGATTGTGTTCTTTGATTGCCTCTTTGATAACATCTTGAGCGTCTGATGAGCAGGAATAGAGAAGGTTCTCTGAGTAGACAACTCCGGGCAGCGTGCTGGCATACTCGGTGACTTCAGCTACGTCTACTGTTCCAGCAATATTGATTCCACAGGAACAGATGATGACTCCTATCCGTGGTTCTGCCGCCATAAGCTCAAGGTCGGCTTCCGTGAGTAGCTCCCTCTCAGTTGCCTCCGGGAGTGTGATATCTAGAACGGCCATAGCTGCGGCAGCACTGCCTTGGGCGACTGAATCCGGAATGTCTTTGGGCTGATTGCATGCTCCACACATGTGTATCCCAGGCACCCCTGTCTGGACAGACTCGAAACCATCACCCACACCGTTAATGAATCCGTATTGGTCAACTCCAAGACCTAGTTTCGCCATGAGCTCTGAGTTACCGTTGGGCACCATGGCAGGACAGAGCACCACCAAGTCATAGGTGTCATCCAGAACCTCGTGATTCTTGGCATCACTGTGCCTGATAATAAGGTTCTGAGTCGCAGGGTCCTCTATTATCTGGCTGGGAAGCCCCCTGACATAGCTTATGCCATACTCATTCTCGCCCCTGACGATAAACTCCTCAAAGCCCTTGCCAAACGCTCTCATGTCGTTGTACAGTACGTCTATGTGAACTTCAGGAGTGTGTTCTTTTGTTATAATGGCCTCCTTTGTCGCGTATGTGCAACAAATTCGTGAACAATAGGCGCAGTGATTCACATCTCTACTGCCTACACATTGGACGAATGCAATCCTGTGGGGCTCTCTTCCATCCGATGGACGCATCACTACACCACCGGTGGGTCCGCTTGCAGATACCATCCGTTCGTATTCCAGGGCAGTCACAACATTCGCGAACCGGCCATAACCATATTCCGGCACACTCGAGGCATCTAGCAAATCGTAGCCCGTGGCGACTATGATCGAGCCGGCATTGATCTCTAGAGTTTCATCTGGAATCTCAAAGTCAATTGCCTCGGCCTTGCATGTCTTGACGCATGTCATGCATTCAATACAATTTTCAATGTCAATCGTCGCGATGTTGGGCACTGCCTGGGGAAAAGGTATGTACGCAGCCTTTCTCATCTTGAGGCCCATGTCGTACTCGTTGGGAACCTCAATTGGGCAGACTCTTTCACAATCACCACAGCCAGTGCACTTGTCCGAATCTACTCTACGGGTGCGTTTCAAGACCTTGACTGTGAAATCGCCTCGCTGGCCAGAAACGTCAGTGAATTCGGAATAGGCCAGAATCTCTATGTTCGAATGACGTGAGCAATCTACCATCCATGGTCCCTGGATACACATTGAACAGTCCAAGGTGGGGAAAGTCTTGTCCAGCTGCGACATGTGACCTCCGATAGAAGGGAGTCTCTCGATCATGTAGACCTTGATACCCATATCAGCAAGATCCAGTGCAGCACGCATACCTGCTATTCCTGCACCAATGATTACAACAGGCTTCGTTGCGGACTCGGCCATTCATATGTACACTCCGAGGTGTCAAGGCGCCTCGGTTGAAAGCCATGATAAAACGTTTGTTGTCGGACGAAGGAATCGAGCCCCTATGATTTCTCTATTGTGGCCTGCCGATGACCAATGGCTGCTTGGGAATCAGGGTCCTCTCAATCCTGATGGCACGAACTGGACACTGAAACTCGCAGGCAGTGCAGTCAATGCAGTTCCTTGATTTGGCGATCTCTACCTTCTTTCTTATGGCATCAATCTCCCAGACCCCTCTGGGACACACCTTGACACAGTCTTGGCATCCGATACAGGCCTCATAGTCGAAGATTATCATCCATAACACCTCAGAAGATGCCTGCCGGGAAATAGAATCCTAGAGCAAACAACAACACAAGAGTCCCGAGTCCTGCTATGATGTCTCTAGTCATCTGATCCTCTCCCAGGTAGGGCGTGGAACCACCCCAATTGAAACCAACGAATAGAGACAGTCCCAGAACCGTCAATCCGGTTGTGTCAAGTAGAGCCCAGTCTAAGACAATCATAGAGGGGTCAATGGTAGATTGCCATAAGAGAAACATCACGGGGATTATCTTCAATACGAGAAGGGCAAAAAGACCCGTAACGAGTCCTCTTACATAACCCGACGTTGTTGGCATGATTGGATTGGCTATTGCCATGAAGGTTCCAAACATCCAAGCCAGAAGTACAATATACGCTAGACTACTCCACCAATAGCCAAACCAAGCTGCAAATGGCCCACCAAGATTGGCGAGCAGCCAGAAGATTGGTGTCATCAAGAGAAACATGAACATCTCAAACACCATGTGAGCCATGTTGTTCTCCAGTCTGGCTTGTAGATTGAAACTCACCATGCCTTGTTCTCTGGTCTTCTCATATTCGTTCTCAATGAAGCTCCCCACGTCGCCTATCTCTACAGGTCCGAACATGGCATTCCATCCATTGTCGGCCAAGACCGCCTTTGAAACAGAGCTAGCGATCAATTGTGGCAAGATCAAGTTTCGATGTGAAACCTGGTTCGCAAGCGAAGTCTGGTCAATTGCATCGAGTACAGAATCGGTGTCAACATTTCCACCTCTGCTCCCGCACCAGACATTGATACCTCTGCCATCGACAACAAGCAGATGACACTTCAGATTCTCTTCTTGTATTGCTTCTCGAACTCTATGCACGGTCAGGTAGAAATCTGTTGTAACTAGTACAGGTGACTCAGAGTCTGCTCCATTGAATGAGAAAAGGCCCATCTTGGTCCTAACTGCGAGTCTAGGCCACATCAACTGGGCCCCTAATATGCAGGTGTAGTATTTCCATCCCTTATTCACTCATCTCGCCTCTGCAACATATAGTTCCAATAGACCTCCAAGGAATCGCACCCGGTACTTTGGAGTGATGCCTACTAACGACATCGCACCAGCAATCTCATGTACCTTATGGGGTCGTACTCGGCTAAACTTTGAAACAAGCCGAAAGCTCAGTCTACGAATCAAAGAGAAGAAACCTGCGACAGTCCTTCCCCGTGGCAGACCCTCGGCACCAATGGCTATTCGCCCTCCAGGCACGACGACCCTCCTTGCCTCAGATAGTAGCATCTCAAAGTCCTTGGATTGGAGTTCGCTAGCCACAAGTGTGCTCACCACGAGGTCAAAGGAGTCATTGTTGAGTGGCAAATCTGTAACATCGCCAACTCTGAAATCGATCCATCGACCAAGATTGTGTTTCCGAGACCGATTCCTCGCAATCTCTAGAAGCGACTTGTTTATGTCAACTCCCACCCCGCGAAGACCTCGCCTGCCCGCCTCTATGAGTAACGTGCCTGTTCCACACCCAAGGTCGAGAACGGAACCTCTCCTAGGCAGGATTCTGTTTACAATGTAGTTCCTGAGAATTCTATCTTGGCCCAGTGTAAGCAATGAGATACACTGGTCATATTGTCGGGGTGTCCACTCCTCCGAAAGTCGCATCAATATGGTAGCCATCACAACTCGCTTCAAGGATACTGAGCGGTTGCAGTATTTCAGGATGTTGAATCTGTGATACCTCTGTGGCAAGACAAACTTGGCGCCAATGACTGGAGGTTACCATCTGAAACCGATGAGAATATGTATTACCTAGACAACGTCCCAGACGGGACGCAGGATGAAGTGCACGAGACTCTACACGAGGGCCTATCTTCACAGAACCAAGGGGAGAGATCGATGCGAAGAGCCTTGTGATCTCTCAAAGGTCAACGTAGTCCTTCCAAGCCATATCAAGAAGTAAATTTCCAGGTCAGAAGTACTTAATACTAAGCCTTGATTCCGATGCGTTTCCAGTTTGGCTCGCTCTTTCTCTGCATGTACTGTAGGTGAGTGGCTAGACCGAACTCCTCTGGTTCATGACCAAATGCAAGAGCAAGTAACTCTACAACATGCATCACATCAAAGTGGTATTCAGCACCGAAGTACTTCTGAATCTCTACTTGGCCTAGGTCAAGCTGTAGCTCACAGAAGGGACAGGGAGTCACAATGATGTCCGCACCACCAGCTTCGAGCAAGCTCTCGAACTTCTGCTTTGTGAAGTCCAAGGCCACTTCGACGTCTGCAGTCCGAACTGCCCCGCCTGCACCACAACAGATTAGCTCATCCTTGTACGGAACGTACGTGGCCCCAGATGTTTCACATAGCTCCCTGAAGATGTGGGGTCTCTCTGAGTCATCCTTCTTCTTGATGAGTTTGGGTCGCATCCAGTGGCAACCTGGGTGTAATGCCATTCGGACCCCGTCAAAGGGACGAGTCACTTTCTCCCTTATCTTCTCAAGGCCAACTACGTTGTAAAGCGCATCTACATAGTGAGTGACTTCAGATGTGCCTTTGAACTCTCTACCAATCTCAGCCAAGTTCTCATTGACCGCCGTTCTAAGCTCCTCATCATGTTTCAACTCATAATCGGCGTCCCACAGGCTCGCAAAGCATCCGTTACAACCAGTGGTGATTGGATAGCCGCCCTCCTCGGCAATGGTGACGTTGCGTGCGGCGATTGTGGCCCAAGTGACTCTATCGAACGAACCGAACACACCGGGAGCTGGACAGCAAGTTGCACCCTCCATGTCCAAGAGTTCCATTCCGAGGTCTTCGAACACAAGATTGACCGCCTTTTCCACGCTAGGGTAGCGATGGGGAATGACGCAACCAAGAAAGTGATAGAACTTCGGTTTCTCTGGCATTCAAGCTCACTCCTTCTTTGCCTTGGCCGCCTCTTCGGCTTGGAACCCACTTTTCTTCGTAATCTTCTGTATCTCCTCAATTGCCCACGGATTGCCGCTCGCGTTGGGTGGTCTGGCCTCAAGGCCGACCTTCTCCCGAAGCTTCTCCCATGACTCCTTGTCAAGCGGAACAGCATGTCCTGCCTCAACCACTTTTGCAGCAACTTTCTGATGTGGGGCCAACATGTAGCCCTCTGCCACAGCAACATTCCTAATGGCCTTAATCACATCCGTGGGTTTGACATCTTGTGGGCATCTGTCAGTACACGTATAGCAAGTGGTACAGTACCAGAGCTCCGGCGCAGAGATGACCTGTTCCTTCAAGCCAAGCAAGGCCTTTCGTATTATGCCCCTAACCAAGTAGTTGGTTCGTACTCCGGCAGGGCAACTGCCACTGCAGGTGCCGCACTGATAGCAGTCTTGGATATTCGGGCCGCCCGTCTTCTTTATCATATCTACAAAATCCGAGTCGAATTCGTCAATGACAATTGCGGGTTTCTCTTCTGCGCTGGTCAAACTACAACACCGACTGTTCGCGGTGCTTGAATTTCAGACTTAAATCCGTTGTCAATGGGTCGTTTCAGTCACAGGCAAAGACTCATCCGACAAGATGACGGAGGTGAATCCATGCTCTGCCCGAACCACTCGGACAGCAAGAGAATCGTATCAAAGGCAATTGGATTCTGTCCCACGTGCCTCGAATCAGATGAGTCACTAGTTGGAAATGTCTTGCGCAAGCATGAAGTCCTGCGAAAATCGGAAGGTCTCGTTCCCGCTGTACCTGCATCAGGCAAGATAGTATGTCCGGACTGCGGCAATCACTGTAAACTGAAGGAGGGAGAGGTCGGTTACTGTAATCTGAGAGTGGCAGAAGGTGGGAGAGTTGTACACAGATTTGGGGGTAGGGCCATCGTTTCTTGGTATTTCGATCCACTCCCCACCAATTGTGTGGCAGATTGGGTCTGCCCGGTCACTAAGGGAGATCCAACTTTCCACTATTCTCGCAGACTAAACAACTTGGCTGTCTTCTATGGGTCATGCAACTCTGACTGTCTGTTCTGCCAGAACACGAGCTACAGAGAGATGATGGCTCAAGGTCGCCCTTTGATGACAGCGGAGGAGCTTGTCTCTGTAGCTAACGATAGAACAGCATGTATCTGCTACTTTGGTGGAGACCCAGCCTGTAACCCGGCGCACTCTTTGGAAACATCAAGACTGTTGTATGAAGAGAGAAGCGTCAAGGTCTGCTACGAAACCAACGGGAACATCTCTTCAAAATGGCTGGGCCCCATTGCTGATGTTGTGAGAAACAGCGGAGGTACTCTCAAGTTCGATTTGAAGGCCATCACGCCACAAATCTACAAAGGGCTCACTGGCATATCCAACAAGGTCACGCTGGCAAACTTCGAGAAGCTGGCGAAGGTGGGAAGAGGACGCAATCGGGAGTTCCTTGTGGTAAGCATACTCCTGGTCCCTGGATACGTTGGGATATCTGAGGTGACTCGACTGGCACAGTTCATCGCAAATTGCGATCCGACCATACCCACCGCTTTGCTAGGCTTCAGTCCTCATCATGCAATGTCTGACCTACCACGTACAAGTAGGGCTCACGCTGAGGCTGCAAAGGAGGCAGCATACGACTCGGGCCTGACAAACGTGAGAATTGGTAACATTGGGCTTCTCTCTGGCGTCGATTACCCCTACGATTAGAGGCAAGAAATCTGGCGCAAGACCAAGGCTTATATCCACCGAAACGAGGCGTCCATAATACCTGAAGCAGCTAGGGGTTCTCTCATGAATGAGTCACCTATGGACGCAATAGACTCTGAAGACATCGACACCCATCTCGCAGACAAACTGGTGAGTGCAGGTATCGATAGGATTCGAACGTGCATTCAGTGTGGGGTGTGCTCAGCCGTGTGCCCCAGCAGTAGAAGGACTGCCTTTCGGACACGTGAGATTATGCGGAAGGCCGTGCTCGGGCTCAAGGATGAAGTCCTATCCAGTGAGGATCTCTGGTTGTGTTCCACGTGTTTTACCTGTCTTGAGAGGTGCCCTAGGGAGATCAAGGTCACTGATGCCATTGTGGTTATGAGAAACATGGCTGTCGAGGAGGGTTACATGCTTCCTGAGCATCGTAAGGCATCAAGGAAACTACTCACATCTGGTCATCTTGTCCCCATAGATAGGGCCAACCGCAAAGCACGCAAGGAACTTGGACTTGATGAGCTGCCTCCTACAACACATTCCAATGAGCGAGCACTCGAAGATGTAAAGAAGATCATGAAGAAGACTGGGTTCGAAACCCTCATCGAAGGGGTAGCGAGGGAGGGGACCTGATGTGACCGAGGTTCAGAAATACTCTCTTTTCCTGGGTTGCGTAATGCCCAACAGATTCCCGAATCTGGAGAAGAGCATCAGAGTAGTACTTCCTAGGCTTGGTATAGAACTTGAAGACCTAGAAGGTGCTAGTTGTTGTCCCGCGCCTGGTGTTATCAGATCCTTCGATGAACCCACTTGGTTGGCCTTGGCCGCCAGGAATCTTGCCTTGGCTGAGAATGCAGGAAATGATATTATCACAGGATGCAATGGCTGTTATGCGACGTTCAAGGAAGCACTAGAAGAAGTCCAGAATCATCCTAAGAAGCTCAGAGAAGTGAGGAGGATTCTCAAAGACGTGGGAGTGAGATTCAAAGCAAAATCCAACGCGAAACATGTCATCGAGGTCTTGTCTGAGATTGGGGCTGAGAAAATCAGGGAACTGGTCACACAGCCGCTAAGCGGAATAAGAGTAGGAGTACACTATGGATGCCATCTGCTGAAGCCGAGTAAGAACCGACCATGGAAACAGACACAGAAGCATTCGTTCTTGGATGAGCTTGTGGAGGCCACTGGAGCAGAGAGTATAGAGTACAAAGACAAAGACATGTGCTGTGGAGCTGGAGGTGGTGTGAGAGCAGGACAGGCTGCCCTGAGCGTGGACTTTGCCCGAGAGAAGCTAGACAACTTGATTGCGGCAAAGGTAGACTGCATAATCAATGTCTGTTCATTCTGCCATCTGCAATTCGAAATGGCTCAGCCGCAGCTCAACGGTGAAACTGGCAGCCAGAAATACGAGATCCCGGTGATCTACTATACTCAATTGCTGGGTCTTGCACTTGGGATCGACCCCGACGAGCTCGGATTAGGGAAACACGTCGTTGACACCCAGCCCTTCTTGGAAAAAACAGGCAGATAATGCTTCATTTTCTGGAGTCCCCCAAGGTAAGGCTCATATAGCTCTACGTTTCGCCCATGCGCAGGGCGACAAGAGACTGTGTTCTTCAAGCCCCAGATTCGCCAGCAACTGTTCAATAGAAACCCGTCAGTGTCAAAGGAGAATGCTTTGATGGCAGCGGCTAGGAAGCCAATTACACCGAAACCTCCGCGCACTCGACAGAAGGTACTGGTGATTCTTGAGGAGCAATGCAAACAGTGTAACCTCTGTGTGGAGTTCTGTCCAAAGGACGTGCTCTGCATCAACATGTCGAAGTACAACCGCAAGGGGTACCACCCAGTCACAGCGTGTGATATAGATGCATGCGTCAACTGTGAGTTTTGCGAGAGAGTATGCCCCGACATGGCAATCTTCTTGTCCGACAAGGACGAAGCTAGAAAGGCATACGATGCTGGCGCGATGGAAGAAGGCACGGTGATTCCTGAGTTCGAGGAAGAAGCGGAGGAGAAGAGCTAGATGCCCAAACGTGTAATGTTCACAATGGGTGACATAGCTTGCGCAGAGGGTGCGCTGAGCGCCGGATGTCGCTATTTTGGGGGATACCCAATCACTCCCGCTACTGAGATTGCTGAATGGATGTCCATGAGAATGCCCGAAGTCGGAGGGGCATACGTTCAGTATGAGGATGAGATTGCCTCCATAACTAGTGTGATTGGTGCATCTTGGACAGGAGCAAAAGCGATGACGGCCACATCAGGCCCAGGAGTTAGCCTGATGCTCGAGGCAGTGGGACTTGCAGTCATGACCGAAACACCTCTTGTATTGGTTAACATCATGCGCGGAGGGCCAAGCACTGGCCAGCCAACGAAGGGGCAACAGGGGGATGTCATGCAGCCTAAATGGGGAAGTCACGGCGACTATCAGATTATCGCACTTACACCAGCCTCTGTGCAGGAGATGTTTGACCAGACGGTTCAGGCCTTCAATCTATCTGAGAGATACAGGACCCCGGTCTTCGTCCTTGCTGACGAAACTGTTGGTCACATGCGAGAACGTTTGGTAATACCAAGCGAGAAGGAACTCAAGCTTGAGTATAGGAAGCTACCTACGGTCGATCCTTCAGAGTACCTCCCCTTCAAGCCCGACAAGGATCTTGTGCCACCAATGGCTCTTCTCGGCTCCAAGTATCAGTTCTATGCCACTGGACTGACCCATGATGAACGGGGATATCCCAGCGACAAGGAAGATGTTCAGATCGAACTCATCACGAGACTGAGCGACAAGATTCTGAAGAACGCTGACAAGATAATAGACGTTGAGCAATACATGCTTGATGATGCCAAGATAGTTGTCATAGCATACGGTACTCCTTCACGGAGTGCTAAGAGAGCCATCAAGGATGCTCGCGATGAAGGTATCAAGGTCGGGATGCTCAGACTCAAGACTGTTTGGCCATTCCCTGAGGAACACATAGCGAGATTGGCGTCTCAGGCTGACAGCATTGTTGTGGCAGAGCAGAATCTAGGGCAGATGTACTACATGGTTAAGGCCGCGGCCTCGCCCACGCCAGTGCACCTGATGACGAAGCCCGCAGGGATGCCTCAACTGCCGCATGAAATCCTGGAGAAGATTAGACAGATCAAATCAGGGTAGACCTGTTCTGAGACTTGGCTTCTTGTCAGTGGATGGTCAAGTACCCTAGAAAAGCCACTCACTAATGCGCCGGGCAATCATCTCAAATGCTTTGTTCACATTCTTGTCCAGTCTGACAGATGTTTCAATATAGTCCATCTCGAGCCGTTTTGCCATGTTCTGTCCATCTTCCTCGGACACGACCCTCTCAACAACTAAGTCTGTTTTGTTCCCAACAAGAATGGCTTGATATTCGTCGACATGCCTGTCGACCTCTTTCTTCCAGTCGGGTACGTCATCCAGCGACTCCCAAGATGTTGTATCAAACATGAAAATGACACCTTGAGTCCCGCTGTAGTAGTTCCCTCGAACTCGCTCCAGGAAGTCCTGCGAGCCCAAATCCCAGATCTGCAGATTCACAAGGTTCTCGTCAATCTTCATCTTCTTATATGCAAAGCCAGTTCCAAGTGTGGGAGAGTAGTGTTCACGGAAGGCCCCAGTAGAATAACGGATGATTATGCTTGTTTTCCCGACCGACGCGGATCCGACCGTTACAACCTTGAAGAGATAAGACGGACTCATTCTAGCCATCCCACAGATTTGCTTGTAACTATGGTGAGGTTTCTTAGATAATGGTTGTTCAGACGGATGAGTCGTGATTGATTGTGAGAAACGGACAAATCTGCCTAGAAGGCAATGTCCCTTGGAAGTGACACTCCGAGTTGTCTTGACAGGATCAATAATGTCAATCTGGATGCGTGTCCTAGCTTAGCATACTCCGTCATGAGACGGTCAATGCTCTCTGCCTTCTGCCAGCCAACCCAAAAGTCAGGGGGGACGTCTGTCAGAGGGACTCCGGCGGTGGTGCAGATTCTAGAGATGCGTTCTTGTCCGTGAATGACTTGTCCCCTTGTGACAAGAAGATAAGCAAGCTCCTCTGCACCGTCGTTCACAGTTGCTTCCAACGATCCGGTCCTAATGACACGTGGTTGAGACAGTATATCGGTGCTCAATGTTTCTAGCCAGAAGGAGAATTCTTCAAGCCCCATCAGGTCTCGCGCCGCATATCGGTTGACTATGCGATCATGGAATTCCTCTGTCACAACGGCAATGAACACGTAGAGATTCTCTCTCTCCAACGCGGCTACGAACTGCGCTAGTATCTTCATCCATTCTCCGTATAGGAGCATAAGCCTGCGATAGCTTAGTCCCTCCAATAACTTGAAGTCAAAGTCGACAGCCCAGCTATTGTCAACAAAGCGAAGCTGGCCAAGAGTTTCAGGCGTGACACTCCTGTCTACAACCGATCGCATGGCTTGTGCAGCCTGAGCTCGATTGATGTCTTCAGCCACCCGCAAGGATATTTCGAGAGCCTGCTTGACGAGAAGAATTCGACGTTTCTCAGGAGATAGTGTTTCGATGACGTCATCCTCCATTAGATGGTCCAGCATCCTGAGTACTTGTCTCTCGTCATACGACCCTCCAAGCTCAGCGACCATTT
>LRSK01000261.1 GCA_001563325.1 Candidatus Thorarchaeota archaeon SMTZ1-83 | reverse complement strand
ACTGTGCTCATCTCGCATTTCTCTCCCTTGGCTCTACTAATCGAGAATGCATTATGGGTACTCATCTTTGCCTGTAATTTGTCCTGAATGTATCAGGATATGCAAAGCTCGGTATTGGCCCTTCGGATCTAATTTCAAGAGATTGAATCGGTATGTTGATAGATTGCATCCATGTGTGTGGGTACATCCATACCTCAACAATGCTTCCAGGAAAACCTGCTGACTCTGGAACACGACCCCGAAAGGTATTCCTATGTGGTGATAGGCTAATCCTATAGCCCGCCGTTGTACCATCCTTCAAAGTAACTCCACCCTTATAGCTCCCGGTCCTGAGACCATAGAACTCCTTAACATATCTCGGCACATAGAATACATTGTAATGACCGGCACCCTTTCTCAGTCTTGTTAGGAATCTCAATGGCAATGTAGAATTCACCTCAATCTGGCTCTGACTATGAAGTCATCAGAACCAATGTATACGTATGTAAACAAAATGTATATAAATATATCTACAATTGTATGCAAATCGGTATATGAATCTAAGGAAGCTGACCGTATGACTAGCGACATTATGATTAGAGTGCCAAAAGAACTAAAGAATCGTTTTGAGAATTTGGAGAAGAAAGAATCCTGGAAGGGCTTTGCCTCCTTTGTGAGAGAAGCAATACGATCTCATCTCGATCATCATGAGGAAATTGATAGGGCTAACAATCGGAGGTCTTCTTGAGGTTCCTGAGTATTATCTCTGTAAATTCAGGCATTGTAAAGACAGCGGCCACCAAATAGTCTGTAAACAGATTTATAACTATTTGATTACATTTTGCATACGTATGAATACAATTGTATGCAATATGGGTGGACGACGTGCTGAAGGGAAGTGTAAACCATTCTCGACCTAAAGGAAATCAACAAAACATGGGAATAGTGGATTGGGTTGCTATTGAATCCGAGTGGGCATACTGGGTAGACCCAGAATCCTTCAGCTTCAAGCATGTGAAGAAACGTGCTCCTGTTGGCACAGTCATTGTGTTGAAGAGCAGGGAAACGCTTGATGATGAAGAGAGAACATATGTCAAGTCTTCATTGGGCATAGTTGGAGAAACGGGAATAGTCGCGTTAAAAAAGAAAGATGCAAGTGATACACTTGCCAAACAGGCTCTTGATTACATGCGCTGGAAGAAGAGATGGCCGCCATTCACTTCAATGAAAAGAGTCCTAAATTCGGGAGACGTGGAGGTCTACTATGAGCCCACTGAGTATGACTCCTTTGTACTCCCATTGACTAAAGAGATGGTTGGGGAAGATCCAAGCGATTTTCTAAGTCGGTTAAAGAAACATGAAACACCAAAAGAACCATTATGGAAAGTTGAAACTGCTAAATCTGGAAGGTCAAAATGCCGCACGTGCAAAGATGTTATTTTGGAGCGTAGACTACGAATAGGTGAACCCTATTTCTATGAAGAAAAGCTCTCTTACAGATGGCACCATCCAAGATGTGTTGCGAAAAGGATAGACGCATCTGAAATCGAAAAGCTGGATGGATATGATTTTCTCAAATCAGAAGATAGACAGCGGCTGAAACGGCTTCTTGCAAATTAGGAACCCGGAGGGGGAACAATCAATGAGTGATGACGAGAAAAGAGACATTGTTGAAAGACGAAATCCATTCGATGTATTTGGTCTGTCAGATTTAGAAAGAGCATTCAGGTCAATGATGAGATATCCATTGGAATGGACAAAAAGACTGGAGGAAGGTTTTCGAACTCCGCTATCTGAGATGAGAGTTGACGAAAAGACCGGTGACACCATAGTGACATTTGAGCTACCGGGCGTTAGCAAAGATGAGATAGAAATCACGGTCACCAGGTCGACTCTGATTATTGTAGCTGAGAGTGAAACCCGGAAGTATAAGAGAATTTTCTCCCTTTCGAAGGAAATTGAGCCTACAAAGGTCAAAGCTAGTTTCAACAATGGAATTCTAGAAATCACGCTAAAGACTACTGACACGAAGGAAGGCAAGGGGTACAAGGTCAGGATAGACTAGATTGGGATTCCTTGAAATCAATCCCCCAGATTATATACTGAGAATAGCGAAGTAACTGTAATACTTGGCAAGAAGGCAGAGAGTGCAAATCAATGGTAGATTGGGTGGAGATTGATTTTGGTCGAGCATACTCGATAGATGCCGATACTTTCGCTGTTGAACGAGTCAAGAAACGCGCTTCTATCAACTCAATTATCTTGAGAAAGACAAACACAATTTCCAAACGCGGAATGAGCGATAGTAACACTTCCTTCGGCATCGTAAGTGAAAAAGGCCTAGTTAGAATAAACAAAAGAATTGCCAGCGAGATTCTGTCAAATCGTGCTATGGACTACATCCAAAGGACTGGTCAATGGCCGCCCCACATGAGCTTGAAGAGAGTACTGATATCAGGTGATGTTGAACTGAATTTCGCACCAATGCAACATGATATATTCGCTCTTCGGTTGTCAGCGGAAATGGTGGATGGAGATCCATTTGAGTTCCTAATAGGACTAAATCAATATGAAGGGCAAGAGGAGGTCTCATAGTTTGTCCTGTGAAACTAGACTGCAGAATGACCTGAGGAAATGGCAAGACAAAATCCTCATTATGAAGTGTTGCCAGTGATGAAATATGTCTTCTGAGTATTATCCAAGCTGGTCAAGAGGCCTTGATTTAGTGATAGGGCTTGTTATAGTTGCGGTGAGCTTGTGGATTGTCTTGGACCCCTCCTTGGCACAACGAACCATAGTCTTGACGATTGCAATTGCTTTGGCAGTTGTGGGATTCGTCAGGATTATTAAGACCATATTCATGAAGCGACTTGACACTAGAGCCCGTATTACCAAAGGAACTGTAGGCGTTTTAGCAACGGTGCTATCAATGGGTGTGATTCTATTTCCTGACCTCGCAATCACATTCTTGGTTACAATGGTGACCTTTGCAATCATGCTAATGGGAATGTCAAGAATAGTAGTAGGTCATTTGGAGAAGGGAATGGCCACATGGGCTAGAGCTCTCTACATAGGTGGAGGTATTATCGCATTCAGCTTCGGGTTCCTAGCAGCAGTATTTCCAGGCCTAGGCTTCTATACCCTGATTCTACTACTGTCTGCTGCGATGATAACCGTGGGAATCATTCGAATTGTGAGTGGGATAACTGGAGAGCTGAGATAGAAGTGCTTTGTAGTGATTCTACTGATTTGAAATGGGATGAATGAAATGAGCAGTAAAATTCCTATCAGAGATATCTATACTGTGAGGACTCTCCTTAATGACTTGAAGAAAATGAATCTAACGCCTAGCGGTTTATACACAATTGGTACTGAAGTAGTATACTATGAGTGGCAGAGGGCTAACGAGAATCTTGGTGAGAATGATCCAGTTGTAGTCCATTTGGAGGAACTTCTCAATTTCATGCAAAGTGATTATGAGCGTCGATTATTAGACGGCGACCTTCGGCGGGAGAAGGACACACCTGGAGCTACGATCAGCTCATTTCTCAAAGAAACACCCATGGAATTTCGATCCTATGTTCTAGAACGCCCTGGAGAGTTCGTAAGCGGAGTTCTCAGGGCGGCTCAGGTAGCAAGTCAAAGAGAGATTGAAAGATACGGAAGAATGGAAAAGGGACTATCGGTCGAGCTTGAAAAGAAGCCAAATGATCCCGAGCTATGGAATCAGCTTCGACTTGCCCTGTGGATATTGGGTCGATACGATGAGGCGAGCTCTGCCTTCAAGAAGGCAAAGAAGTTAGGCTGGGATAAAAAGAAGTCAAAAACGGTGGCAATTTAGCTACACTTGCCTTGAAAAAGGATTTCTGGAAGAGTATCACTCTGTCCAGATTTCCTTCCCTTTTGCAGCAAGCGCATGAATAGGTCAGATATCTTTTGAAGCCGTCTTCGAAGATATTTGGAAATTGAAAGTCAGGAGCCATCTGATTGCTGAAACACTTCTCAATCTATTTGTATCACGATAATTAGAACTCACCAAAAACCCCACTAACAATGCGTGCGGCTCCCACTATGATGAAAGCAATTGAAGCGAATAGGACAAGTGTGAGAAAGCCCAGACCGGGGACAATTAAGATTAGAATAGGTATTGCAGTCCCAATTGCTCCAACAATTAGATGAAATGCGCGTGTCTTCAAACTCATCTCAGATTCACTGTAGAAGATGAGGATTCTGGCAATTCCTGTGAAGAAAAGCCCTAATGCCACAACTGAGATTAATAGATTGGTGCCGAACGCTGGAAATACCAAAACTACGGAGGCAAGGACAATAGTCAGAAAGCCTGTGACTATATGTATTACTCTGCTTGTTTGCTTGAGACTCGTTATAGTTGCGCCCTTCACAATTCTAGCAAGTCCAATGAGAAAAAGGCCAATTGAAAAGATAAGGAGAATTATGCCCTCTGCGAGTGTTCCATCTAGTATTGCCCATGAACCCAATATGACTAGTGTTAGACCGACGAGTAACTCCAATATGCGAGTATTAGTTGGATAAGATGACATACATCGCCTACTGCCTTCGCTTCATATCTCTCTTTGCATAATCAACATGTATGATGAGCCCCCAGAAGCTGATAAGAGGCATCTTCAATGTAAGGCTACAAGCTAGATTCTGTCCTCTTGACCTCTCCACCTATCTCAATCATAGTAGGGAGGTGTACAACTGGGTGAAGTTCCTTTTCGATGATTTGCGCCATTTCATGAACGGGGATTATACTAGATTTCGAACATCAAGAGCTGCTTTCTCCAGAATAAACCTGTCTGACTGATTATCTTTGTGAAGATATATTTTAGGAGATATGCGGCTTCCGGCGTGGAAACCCAATTCTCTTTCACCCAATTGAATTATGAATCAAAATTCATAAAAGTCCTAGTCATACATTATGAATGTTAATTCATAAAGACTGCTCCAAGTATTATGGGCACATGAACAGAGGGATATAGATAATGAAGAGTCTTAGAATAAGTGTGCTGATACAGGCAGTTGGAAAGGAAATATGGGAAATCTGCCAAGAAATCGAGGGGATTGATGGGATCAAGAATGTGAAGGTCGTAATTGGAACATTTGATGTAATTGCATATGCAGAACTGAACACAGCGAATGACTTGCGCCCATTCCTAGACCGCATCCACAGGATAAAGGGTATAACCAGAACAGAAACCTGTATTGCAATCTGATTGAGAAGTGGAAGATACCAATCACAGGTCTTCCATGCACGAGATCGCCTCACTAAATTTTAGGATGAATAGACTGCCTTGCGTGACTAATTGAACCCCTCTTTTGCTAAATGACCAGGTTGATTGAGTTCAATAGTATCGCGGTCATGAATCATATAGTTGGGGTTTGCTAGAGCATTGTTGACATAGCAATTTCCAACATCAGCCAGCTTCAATCCCAATCGACCCAATAAATCCTGAAGATGCTCTCCTTCAATGTACTCGCATAGCAGAATGGCATTGGCATTAGGATGGTTGGCCTTAACTCGCTCTCGGATATTGCCATAGATTAAGACTTCAATCATGTTATTGACTGCCATCTGATAGCAAATAAGGGATTTGCATGTTCAACGGCGAACATTAGAGATTTCACGCCATCGCCCACGCCTCTATGTTTCTCTGCTTTGCGGGACCATATATTCTGACCATAATGACTGCGTGGTTCAATCTGAAAGTACTTTAGCCACATAACTAGGGCCCATGCTACCAAGGAGTGTCATTCAAGATGGCAGAAAAGCATAAAGAACTGGATGAGAGAAGTACTCCAAATTCAATTCATGAAGGGAGTGTACTCACAGTTCTGAATCTCTCTTTGGTGACATTCCTAGTGCTTCTTGGTTTAAGCATGGTCGCTCCAATTCTCCCCACCTATGCAGAGAGCTTTCAGGTTTCATATACTCTCGTTGGTTTCGTAGTTTCATCCTTTGCAGTTACACGAATGGTTCTCGATTTACCTGCAGGACTGTTATCGAGGAGATTTGATAAGAAGAAGATCATGGTGTCAGGCCTAGTTCTCATCTCGACTTCATCTGTACTAGCCGGTTTCGCTCCTAACTATATTACTCTTGTAATGGCTCGGATGATCGAGGGCGCAGGTTCAGCTCTGTATGTTACCACAGCAACAGTTTTCCTTGCTCAAATTTCTGGAGAAGAGAAAAGAGGACAGTGGATGAGTCTTTACATGGGCATGTTACTTCTCGGAGCCATTTTTGGACCTACATTTGGTGGCATTATTGCCGACAATTATGATATCCGTGCACCCTTTTTCGCCTACGCAATAATCACAGGCTTGGGTGTTATTCCAACATTTGCTTTACCCAAATTAACAAATTCTGGGAATATGACAACCCCCCTTTCCCTAGGGGGAATTATGCGTGACATGCGGCAAGTCCTATCCAATCCCTCGTTCCTTTTAGTGACCTTCGCAGTCTTCACGATGTTCCTACTACGTACTGGTGTAAGGACTACACTAGTACCACTATTTGCTGCTAATAATCTAGGTCTGGATTCAAGCGCTATTGGTTTCGTTCTGACTATTGGAGGAATAACAACTGCACTTACAATGACACCCATGGGAAGTGTTTCTGACAAAATAGGAAGAAAAGTTCCCCTAGCATTATGTCTAGTTTTAACTGCAGGAATTACTCTACTAATCCCCATTTCTACAGACTTGTTTACATTATCAGTTGCCTTGGCAGTATATGGAGCAGTGATTGGTTTCTCAGGACCTAGTGCGGCATATGTGACTGATTTGTCGCCGCAGGACAAGCTGGAGATATCTATGGGACTCTATCGTATGATCAGTGACTTCGGTTTCGTGGTGGGACCTCTTCTACTTGGTTTCATAGCAGACTTAACTGCCACCCCTGTAGTTGGAGCGTCCCACTCCGGTCTAATCGGGATGCTCCCTTTCGTGGTGGCATCAATTATCCTCATAGCGGCGTTCTTTGCACTTCTAAAAGCTGATGATCCGGTGAAGGATAGAAACCAATTCAAGCGACATAGAGGAATAGATTCCTAATTGTATGGGAACACATATGGTTTCTAGAAATTGAACGGCTGCTCATCTGCTGCGTCATGATTTTTAGCTGGTGACTCTCATTCGTTCGACATTTCTGGCTCTCGTGTGCTCTGCCATATATATCATCGAAAAGAGGATTCCTCCTATCATAAGGAAAAAGGCATCTTGAATCAGCAACCTTTCCATTACCAGTGTGATGCAAAGTGGAATGAAATGTAGAAAAGCAAGCATCAATACAACATAATGGTTTTCGAGTTTGCCTCCAAACACTCCAATAGCCAAATAGAGCTATTAGACTCACAAGAGAAACAAGGGATAAGGCAACTTGAATTGCAATCAGAGTTGCTGTGAAGGATACCAATTGAATCAATGTGACTAATCAATTGCCATAAATTCCAAGGACAATGGCCTCAAACAGCATCAGCTGTTCATTTCTAGTGGCAGAAGCGGTGGTGTTATCGGACGATGTCATGGTGCATTATACTCCGGAGCACTCTGATAAAAACATACACAGCCGACCAAGAGAGGAACTCCTATCCTTTTGTCAGAAGATAATTTTGGAAAGCCATAAGTAAAAGCTAAGACCTCGTGTAGCTGACTATGGAGGTTGAGTCATGACATCGAAAGACCTTATTGAAATGTTGAACAAGGCGATCAGTTTGGAGCTACAAGTATCCATCCAATACATGTGGCAGCATGTGAGGATCTATGGATTCAATCACCTCGCTATCGCTGAGGAACTCAAGAAGATTGCAATTGAGGAGATGCAGCATGCAGAAAGCATAGCTGAACGTGTGGATTACCTTGGAGGTATACCCACAACAAATCCTGCAAAAATCACTGTTGGTGACACTCCGGAATCGATGATCACCAACGATATGATGGCTGAAGAGGAGACAATGGATTTCTATCGCACAATTATCGAGAAGGCAGCGAACGAGAAGGACTACGTCACACGAGAGTTGTTTGAAGACATTCTGGCAGATGAGGAAGACCATCATAACATCTTCCGTACACTCCTTGAAAAATAGGCTCACGCTATCATGACCTCAGAAATTGCAGACGCATCTCCCTCCGCTGCATGATATTAAAAGCTCCTTCATTTGGAAGATGCTGAAACAGCGTTGAGCAGCACCAATGCCGAGATGGAGGAATCTAGTAGATAGGAATCAGGTGAAGTCCCATGAATACAGAGGCCGCTGTTTTTCTGGCTGAGGGGTTGACTAAGCATTTTGGTAAGATTCATGCAATTGATAGTCTAACTCTTCAAGTCAAGGAAACCAATGGTACTGGTACACGCATATCTGGTTCTCTGCATCACAATACTATTCGGTATTCGAATCACAGCTGTAAATCCGGCGTACGAAGACACAAAGAGTTCAGCCTTCACTACGAATACAGTTTCAGCTCTAATCATCCCCATGTTCGCCACCATACTTGACTTTACCATCGAATTCAGGTCAGGCATCTTTTTGGAGAGTGTCATTCTTGGTATGCTTGCCGCCATTACACCCATCCTGGTTATTGGCCCATTGATTCTTTTCGTGGGAGCATTTAGGCTCACAAGGTCGGACGGCCAGCAAATGAGAGAGTACTCAGCAGTGAGAGAAACGTGTTTCTACAAATGCTCTATCTCATAGAAACCTCTACTATGTAAATTAATTCCTGCGTCTGGTCGGTTCAGAATGATGATTATAGATCTACCATCTCTCGAGCAAGATTGCGATTCTGCTCTATCAGCCTCTGAACTTTGAGATCACTGATTCTATAGAGCTTCCTGACACCATCCTTTCGCACACGCAATACACCAGCTCGGACCATCTGAGTTAGATATGCAGAAACTGTTGACTGAGCCAGACCAATGCGAGGGAAGATATCACACTGGCATTGTTCACCACCCAATAGAAAGTCCACAATCTCTAACCGCACCGGGTTGCCAAGGGCTTTGTGAAAATTCGCTCTCCATAAATTCTCCTTATTAATGGTCATCTAGTATCACTCTCTATAATGATTCGAAACTACAGTGGTTTTCCTTTCCAATAGCTTCTCTTTCGCAGATACTTGCCTAAATAGACAATGCCCAACATCACTGGCACTTCCCAGAATAGCCCCATAGTTGTTCCAAGTGCAGCTATAGATCCAACTCCATAGATTGCGATTGCTGTAGCGATAGCGATCTCAAAGTGGCTTGACGAGCCAATGATGACAGTAATCACGCCCTCTCTGTAGGCGAGGTTTGCCATTCGTGTCACAAGGAGGTTATAGCAGACGACTATGGCAAATCCAATCAAGAGTGGGATTGAAATCAGAACTAGGAGGTCCGGATTCTCCAGCATGACTCTCCCGTTCAAGGAGAAAAGCACAACCAGAGTGGTCAGGAGGGCTAGCAGTGCCAGTTTACCTACAGCTGGACGATACTTGTTATCAAACCATTCTATTCCTTTCCAAGGGATGAGTGATTTCCTTGTAATGATTCCAAGCCTATGAATACAAGCACTGAAACAAACAATGCCCATTGATCGAGAGGAATGGCTGATATTCCTGTGAGAAGTGCAACAATGGGTGCATAGAGGATGATTATTGTGGCTGTGTTAAGACTTGTATTTACTACATTTTGTTCTTGGTTTCCCTCAGCTAGGTATCCCCATACTAGGACCATTGCAGTACAAGGACTTGAGGAAAGCAGGATTATCGCCACTATCAGTTGCTCATTCCCAGCTAAGAAAAGATTCGCAAGGGCAAATCCAACAATGGGGGCAATGATCCAGTTTGAGAACAATGTTAGAATGATGGGCTTTGGATTTCGACCAAGTTTCTTCAACTCGGATGCTTGGATATTGAGCATTGCTGGATACATCATCAGGAATAGACAAATCCCGATGGGCACTGAGATATTCCCAACCTTCCAAGAATCGATTGCCTCTCCTATGCCGGGGATAGTCAGTGAAAGAAGAATTCCAATAACCATGCAGATTGCAACCCAGAGGGGCAGGTACTTCTCGAAGATTCCAAGTGCTTTCTCTGATTGCAGGGG
>LRSK01000260.1 GCA_001563325.1 Candidatus Thorarchaeota archaeon SMTZ1-83 | reverse complement strand
GTTAGCACTGCAGTTGTTCCTGAACACTGTACTAAGGGTCCCCCAAAGGAAGTGGATGCCAAACTGATTGTTGTATATGATGTTGTTGTCGATCCCTCCGTTGGCGACATGAGCCAAATAGATTCCAGCTCCCGCAGTTGCATTGGCACCCGTGAGACTGCAATTGCTAATAATGAAGTAGACTGCTGTGTTGCTGATGCTAATACAGTGACCGGCTGCACCGCCGCGATCAATGTCCAAACCGTCAATTATGTACGGGTTAGAAGAGGAACCATTACCAGGCCAGGTTTCGGCTAGGGCCGTTGCAGCAAAGTTCGCGTCGCTCGTTATGACAATCGGACCGTGAGGAGTTCCCGAACTGACACTTCTCTTCTCTACCTCAGGACTATTCACAGGCTGTATCCTAGGTAGATAGTCATTGCTTGTTGCTCGTTCGATATGTGGCACTGCACCTGAGAGAATCAAGATTAGAGCCAACGATACCACAACCAAGAGGGCACCATTCATCTTGGGCATGTACACTCTCTCCTCTGCTGGGAAGAACGCGGTCGAGGTAGTTCATGCAAGTCCAAGTGCTAGAAGGCAAAGTCGTGCTGCTCTCTTTCTTCCTCGCGACACCTAGCATACCATGTCTATGTTTCCTTATTAGTAAAGACATTGAGTTCTCCGCCGTTTCAGAGTGTTAGAACAAGTGGTAGCAGATTGTGTCAGCTGGACAGGTGTTTCTCACAGTGCAATGCACGGCCAATCTGGACTTTCACAAGCTTTCGAATTGGCCTCATTGCGAAATCTGTTCCATTGAGCGTATCTAACACATCTGACTCAATGGGATACCTTGAGATTACCATTGTTCTGGGTGTTTCATTCCTCCTCTTCCGAATCTGGCTAGTTGAGTTCAAGCTGTCAGATGGACTCCAGTTTCGACGTAGATACTTCAGCCGTTTCTTCACCTACTACACTGGTCTGGCTCTCGCCTTCGGCCTTACTGCATATCCGTTCAACATAATGGTGATAGTTGCCTTCCCAATTCTGATTGTGACGTCTATGTGGGACGTCAACTTCTATCGAAGGGTCAAATCCCAGCCTTATTGGGTAGAGAAACGACGTTGGGCTGTGGTTGAAAGACTGACCCTGCATCCACCCGTAGTTGTCGTGGCCATATTCATGATTCTCAATGATGCCAGGAACTACATCCAACCTCCTAATCTGATCACTATTGTTGTGACCGTTGTCATTCTCTTTGTTCCGTTCTTCCTCCTAGACGAGAGATGGACGCGACGCTACAAATGGCCCGAGGCCTTGATCGTAATAGGGCTGGTAGTCGCATCCGGAACGTCGCTTCTGCTTGCCGAAGCGTTTCTTTGGGGTGTTCCACTTTGGTAGATGAGACGGGCGGTTCAAACGAGTCTTTCTTCAGCTACTTCAAGAAGTCTCGATTGCTCAAAGCGGGCTTGGTCTTCAACCTCTTCTACTATCTCTGCATAATGCTTGGTTTCGCCTTCTTCATTCTCCAAGATGGGCTTTCAGGAACAATCTATACCTTGGACTTTCAAGTCTTCTACGAAGCCGGTCAGATGTTTCTTACTTCACCTGTTGACATCTACACGGTAGCTCCTAACGGCTTGCCGTACAGGTATCTTCCGGTCTTTGCCGTCATTATGGCTCCACTAGTTGCAGTGCCAATGCCCATTCTCTATACGGTCAATATCACATTGATGATGATCCTGAACATCGGCATAGTCTATTCTGCGTATCAAGTGAGTCTGAAGGTGGGTGTCACCCCATCAACAAAGAACTTCGAGAAAACACTGACTATACTCTTCGTCGCACCTCAACACATAGTGAATATCATGCTTGGCCAAATCACACAACTCTCGATTCTTCTTGTGATGATTGCGCTGTTTCTTCTGCAGTCCTCGTCCAAACCTCCGCTTGCTCAGTCCGTTATTGTGGGGTTCCTCGTTGGAATTGCATCAACGCTCAAACCATTCTTTCTTGTTCTGATACCATTTCTGGCTCCAGTGACTTTGTCGGGTCGATTCGGCATTAGTGTGTCACTTAGACAACTCTCCGGTGTAGTCCTAGGACTGTTTCTATCAATGCTTCCTAACATCGCCTACTTCTTTGTATACCCCACAGCACTTGATGGATTCTTTCAAGTCAATCTTGTAGAGAGGCTCTCTCATCATCACAGCACAAGCATAGCACAACTCATTGTGGATCTGCTCTTCTTCCTTGACATTGAATCGCTTCAGACCATCATCATCCTAGTATTAGGTGGATTCATCTTCCTGAGAAGTTACGCAACATTCATCAAGACCCCTGAGTCACAGAAGAAGTACCTTCATCACTTCACAGACATGATATTCCTCATTCTTCTGGTCTATCCTGATTCATGGTTCTTGTTCTTGGCAATCCTGTACGCCTTTCTCGGTCCATCGATGCTTCAGCTATATGGCTCACAGAGCATTTCTCAGGAGGCGACTCGAACTCTTGATGTTCTATGGTCAGGGTCGAACAACTTGATTGCTTTCTTCTTCTTTGGTATAATTCTTCATTACCTAGTACTTGGGCTCGACCCTATCAACCCAATTTGGTTGGCAATTCTCTATGTGTTGTATCACAGGGTCTCTGGTGATGCTTTGATAGAACCTCGACCTATTCGGAATTGAGAAACTCGATTCACAGATCTTTACTACCCTCCAGTCAGCAACTAACCACGAGATTCTTATTGTGGTCTAAAACAATGTCTGCGATTATTATGACGCAAGCGGAACCTATGGAAACATCCTCTGGCTCACCGATCTCATTTCCATATCTGAAGAGGTTCAATCTCTACGCGGGAATTCTGCATTTAATCACTGGGATACTTATGCTGTTCCTGGGTTTGACCCTAGAATGGGAACAGGATGTCTATACAATCTATCTGGATTTTCAGATTATCAGCCTAGATCCCTTCGAGATCCTTGTTCAACCCACACCTGCTGTGTTGTTCACGTTGACCAACATCGGGGTCATTCTTGCATCATTCCCACTGATGTCTGCACTTGCTCATTTCCTGATTGCCTATCCCCTGAATGACAAGTACGTAGCTAACCTCAAGAAAGGGATGAATCCCTACAGATGGTATGAGTACTCAGTCTCGAGTTCTGTGATGATTTTCCTTATCACATTTCTCTTGGGAATCTGGGACTTGTGGTCACTAGTCATGATTGTTGTACTAAATGCAATGATGATAATGTTCGGCTATCTCATGGAGATAGTCAATCAATACACCGAGAAAACGAAGTGGAGTCCCTTCGTTCTTGGATGCGTATCTGGCTTCACTCCATGGCTTGTGCTATTTGGTTATTTCACTGCAGCAATCAGCGTGGCTGAAACTCAACCACCGACCTTTGTCTACATTATCATCTTCATGTACTTCTTCCTGTTCAACATCTTCGCATTGAATATGCTTCTACAGTACAAGAAAGTCAGCAAGTGGAAGGATTACCTATATGGAGAGAGAATGTACATCGTTCTGAGCTTGGTAGCCAAGACCTTGCTTGCTTGGATCGTCTTCGCTGGGATATTCGCTCCCTTCTAGCACATTAGGAAAAAGAGTATGATGAATTCGGAAGCATTCATCATACTCATTCTCTATTTCAAGAAACTTGACTCCATAAAATCACTAGTACCGACGAGCTTATGTGAGACCCCATCCATTACCCGCTATCGCGTGATGTAGGGTCCAGAGGATGTACGAACACTTCGAGCCCTCTGAGAGAGTCTTCGTTGACCGAGAGGAGTATCTCAACTGGATGGCAGAGGCACTTGAGCGCTGCAAGGAACAGAGCGTCGTTCTCCATCTACGTGGGATTGGGGGGATAGGGAAGAGCTCACTCTTGGACTATTGGAAGAGCACAATTCACGAAACTATTCGTCTTGACTGTGAACAGTACGCGGACTTCTATGGCCGTCTGAATGTGGTTGCCAAGGGCGCAGTCCTTCTCGGCGTGAATCTCCGAAGATTCGATGTTCTCTGGCAGATTAGGCAACGGTTTGTCGAGGGAGTAGAGCCGGTAAAAGAGAAGGGCAGAGAATGGGCTAAGGAAGTCGTGATGGCCATTCCATTCATTGGCTCTCTGGCAAGCATAGGTAGTGCAATTGGTGCCATTGGGGCAAAGGTTAGTCCGAAGCTCAAAGGAAGGTATGGCGAACTAGGCGAATGGCTACAGACACGTCTTGGCAAGGACTATATCCAGCGACTATTGGAAATACTCTGGAAGGAGCCAAGGCACGCCGAGTTCTTGTATCTCGATGCTCTACTTGAAGATCTGAACAGGCGAAAGACATCTGGAATGCCTATTCTGTTCCTGCTCGACCAGTTCGAAGACGTCGATAATGAGAAACGCCGATGGCGCTTTCGTGGCAAAGAGATTACCGAGGCCGAGCTCTGGTATGTGTTCCTTAGCTCGCTCTTGAACTGTGTCGGAGTCTTGGCAAGCAGACAGGCCTTGCCCAGCCAGACAATCGAGGACATCAAAATCGAGGAGTCTGAGCTGACAGAACTTGATAGAGATAGCTGTATCAAGTTACTTAATCAACGTCAGATTGAGGGCCTTGGACTTCGGGATAGAATCGTCAGTGTGAGCGGTGGAAACCCCTTTGTGATAGGTGCGATCTGCGACCTTGCAGACTCTGAAAGCCTCTCGCTCAGTGATGTAGAAGACCTGCGTGCAGACACCCTTGAGGCGGTGCGACTCAGGACGTGGAGAAGACTCTTTGGTCAAGAACACGACCTTCTAGACTTGACCGACAAGGCTGGTCTAATGCCCTTCTTCGATAGGAGAACAATGACCATTGTTGCACCCGGTATGAGGACAGATCACTGGGACAGGTTAATCCGTTTGAGTTTCATCAGAGAATGGGGGGACGGAACTTGGGTGCTCCACGATCTTGCTAGAGATCTCATCGTGGCTGAGCTTGGCCAACGGCTTCAAGAATCGACAGATGAGATGGCTGAATCTCTAGAGAAGGCCTCGACCTCAGAGTCGGACTACTCCCTACTAGGACTAGCTCTATCAGTCCGCGCCCTGGCCGCAGAAAGAGGCGCATTAGCTGAGCTCGGATCCATTGTTTCTGACCTTATGTGGAGGAATGAGTTCTCCAACGCACTAACTCTTCTGGATGCTGTTAGAATCGACACCCAAGAGAGCCATGTCGTGATGCAGGGTCTGAGAGGATCCGTATTTACCCACTTGTTCAGAGTGGCCGACGGTGAGCACGCTCTTAGGGAGGCGCTTGAGATATCTCGAGAGCTTGGAGAGAAGATTCCAGACGAGATCTTGGTGCACGTTGCGCGAACGCTTAGCTTTCTTGGTTTCTTGCTCTACCGAACCGACAGAGTGCCAGAGGCCGAGGAATCCTACCGAGAGGCTCTCGCAATCTATAGGGAGCTGGACGAAACAACACTGGGTCGCCGCCCTCAGGATATGGCCTGGACACTCTTCAATCTCGGTTGGCTCCTGATGGCAGTCAATAGACTAGAAGACGGTGAGAAAGCATCTCGAGAAGCACTTCAACTCTATGAGAAATCAGTCCCGACTCCACTATACGACCCTATGAGAGGGATTATGATCTCCCAGCGAAACATCAGTACAGCACTATTTCTCACAGGCAGGCTTTCAGAAGGGGAAAAGATTCTACGAGAGGTCCTAGGAATCGGCCGGGAGCGTGCCAGTAAGAAACCAGACAGTCTCTCTGATGTTCGCGATCTCGGTGTCAGTCTTCTCAATCTCGGAGAATTACTGAGATACATACACAGACCACTTGAAGCGATTGATCTTTTCCAAGAGGCACTTCAGTTGTGGCGGGGACTGGCAAAGAAGGAGAGCGAGGTGTTCTTACCCACGGTCCCATACGCTCTCAACAGTCTAGCGGTGCCGCTTACACAGACTGGTAATTACTCAGAGGCGGAGGACGCATATCTAGAGGCATTCGACATCTATGGAGAACTTGCCGAAAAGGCACCTGACGCCTTTTCGAAGGAAGTCGCCTGGACTCGTCATGACTTCGCAGTTCTTCTCAGGCGAACTGGGAGAGCATCAGAGGCCGAAGTAGAACTGCGCGAGGCTCTTAAGACTCACAGGGAGAATTCTGCAAAGTCCCCCGACAGATTCGACCACCTTGTATCTTGGAGCCTCAACAATCTTGCAGTTCTTCTCAGACAGACCGGGAGAAGTACAGAGGCAGAGGAAGCATACCGAGAGGCACTTGACACGGCAAGAGAGATCAGTCATAAGGCTCCAGAGGTCGTGTTTCTCGCCGACCTTGTTGCCACCGTTCTTAGCAATCTCGCTGTTCATCTCAGACAAACTGGGAGAACAACTGAAGCGGAGGAGGCTCTCTTGGAGGCCCTGAAGATGAGGAGACAGCTTGCTGATAGGTCCCCCGGACATTTCCTCCATCGTGTTGCGACCACACTCAACAATCTTGGTGTCCTGTTGGCTGAAACAGACAGGGCATCAGAGGCAGAGGTCACAATCAGTGAAGCACTCGAGATTCGCAAAGAACTTGTCAAAGAGTCACCAGCTGTTCATGGTCCCGGTATTGCATCGTGCCTCAACAACCTCGGTACCATTCTCAGCCGAACTGGTCGAATACCGGAGTCAGAGGAAGTCTATCGCGAAGCAATTGATGTCGGAGAGCAACTGGTCTCGAAGGCACCGACGGTCTATCAAGATGTACTGGCAACGCCTCTCTGCAACTATGCACTTCTGTTGTCAGCCATAGATAATAGAGAAGATTCCCTACAGAATACTACGACCAGACTGAAGGAGCTTGGCATCGGCAGTCTACCTGAGAATGAGATTTGGTCAGAGGACGAGGACGAAGAAATAAACCCTGCAGGGCCCGTCTGACACACTCCAAGGTCTATCATGACCAGCCAGAGGTGTATTGAGGAGGCTCATCGCTCTGCTCATATGATTTAATATCTAGTTGTCTAGAAACACTCTAGCTCAAAATCCACAGTAGAGCATCGTTCGGGGATGTATCAGGAGAGATTAGCATGACCAATGACGAAACTCCACCAACTCTAGTGCCGACCTCTGGTGTTCGATTCGAAGACCAAGTGAGAGTTATCAGGGCCTATGTTGTACTGAGCAACAATGGAACTGAACCTGTTCATCTCAAAGAAGTCAAGGGGATAACGAGATTGGCAAGGTCCCAGATCTCCGGCCTCAACTCATACATGGTTCAGCTTGGTCTATTAGAGCATGTGAGTAGAGGACACTACAAGCCAACGTCGGCTGCAGTGAACCTATGCAGCAGTGCCCCTGGCGAGGAGGACTTCAGTCAAGTCACAGAAGTCCTTGAGAAATCGGCCCTATTCTCATTGGTTCAGCAGTACTTGAGAGTCCATGGAGGCGGGTCGAGTTCAGGACTGATTGAGTACATCATGGAGAAGGCAGGAACCGGGGAAACATATCGAGTACAGAGCGCAGTGGAGTGGCTCATCAGAGCAGGGTTGGTTGAACGGGACAAAGAATAGAATCTCAGAATGGAGGGCTTCTAGTCCCTCAGCCTTTCAATCACACACATTACAAGACACAACATCCCGAATCATGCATACGAAATGTAGACAAATAACGCACAAAAGGTATATATTCGTATACACATAATCGGCATCAGGCACATATTGTGAAGAGAGCCAGGTGGTCTGAAAACGAAGAATCACACTAGGCCTTCCAACAATTGTCCGAAAAGATCTAGTCAGGAGCGGGAATAGAATGGGTGTAATTGACAAGAAGTTTGCAGGTTTAGACGCTCTGTGCAAGTACTATCAGGAACTTGGAATAAAAGCGTCTGTAATTCCGGATAAAAGCCTTGAAGCAATAGAGAAGGGCTTAATCAGGCAAGATAAGGGCTACATAAAAGTAACAGGACAGAACTTTGACCTTGTGACTATACGGATGAAGGGAACGACTTCTGGCTCGTACGACCTAGGTAAGATCCGCGGCGTCCCGATAGCAACGAAGCAAAAGATACCGTTTGAATACCACCACATAGTGCGAACTGATTCCGTTGATGAGAAGGCGATAGCAGCCAAGCTCAAGAAGAAGACGAAGGGGATCACCAGCAAGGAGGTCACGGATGTATCTTGGGAAGGGGGCCAGTTTGCATCATCGCTCAACTCAAACACTGAACTCAACAAGTCTATCATGAGATTCATTGAACCCGAGGACGGAATCAAGGTTGAACCCGACAAGAAGAACAAGATCATCAGAATAGTGTTCTCCAGACCTTCAGAAATCAAGAGCGGTCTAGTGTACGGATTCAAGTTCAATAGGAACCTGCTTCCAAAAGAAGCTGTGACCGTTATGGATAACATAGCTGGACTCGCACGTAAGACCACAAGTGGCAGACGCTAACTTGAATGGCCAGACGATTAGAAATCGAACCAAGCAATCTCGAAGTAGTCTTGGTATTACTTCGAGATTGTGTTTGTCTCATACAGAATGTAACGTGCCACTATCGCTCGTATCGCTGCGCTTAGGTTCGCGTATATTCCTTCTTAGACAAGCTTGTCAATACCTTCAATGATTCTGACAGGTATCACTTTCACCTTTAGGGTCCCCATTCATATGCATGGACTGAACCCCAGCCTAGTCCTCTCACTAGGCCTATATGATGGTGAATACAACCAACTTGGAGTACTCAACGACTATCCTCTACCAAGGAGATTCCTCTTTACTGAGTCCGACCTAGAGTCTTAGTCCCTATGTGTCAGGGCCATACTCAAGGCCCTGGCCCTTCCTATTCTTCAGCAACTTGAGGGCCACCAGCACTGCCTGGGCATTTACCTCACTCACTTGATTCTGAAACGTCTTGAAACCGTAAGCGACGGCTTTTCAGGTTCATCATGAACCTCTGGGTCCCAGTACAACTTGTCGCAGAAATCTCCGCTGAACAATATCTGCGTTCGTCGTATCTGAACATGGATAGTCTGGTCCGGACTGGTTTTACGGGGCCTGGACTAGGACTTCAGGACGTTTACGTATCTAGGTGGAGCTCTGCTGAAGCAGGTGTTGAACCAGTCAAGGAACGGTTAGACTCATATTCAAGCTACATCTCACGAAAACGGGGAGATTGTAATGCAGGCAAAACCAGTCTTCTTGTTTACCACGTTAGTAGGTCTCTTCTTTGGAATTAGCCTCATGCTATTTCCAGAGATGGTGTTAGATATGACAGGGGCATCCTATCTCAGTGGAGGTCTAGGCATGGCCCGACATGCAGCCTCATGGATACTGCCGGCAGCCATCTTTGCCTTCCTCGTTCGAGATATGGAGCATTCAGACACGAGGCAGGCGATATTCATCTTCTTTGATCTCGCGTTCTTACTGATGGTCATTGTCGAGCTATACTCATACCTCATGGCCATTGTGAGTGTCATGATATGGGGAATCATCGCACTTCATGTGCTCTTTGTGATTCTCTATACCTATCTGTTCATTGAGAATCGCTAGCTCCAACCAAGTCAGACGAAACCTAACCGGGACCTGCAAAGATTCCCTTATGGATATCATAGGCACGACCAAGCATCACGAAAATGATGAATGTGAGAAGCAGTACATAGACGGCGGCCCAGTCTATTGGAAGTAGTACTCCTAGCAAGAGTCCAACGGCGAAGGCTGCTTGTAGCTGGGCCCAGACTTCCATGTGGTTTCTTGCCTCAGAGAGGAGACCCAGCTCTTGGTCACTTAGAGATTCAATCTCCCTCTTGGTCGCAACTTGAATGTAGTACTCAAAGAGTGTATATCGATTAGGCCCAGAGTGAAATGCTACTCCAAGAACGATAGCCAGCACAGCAAGAATCATCTTGGGCACCGTTGCGACTAGGCCAACTGTGCCCATGACACCAGCGAGCCCGATGATTATCAAGAAGAAGATCAACATAGGCCTCCCACTTAGGAAAGCGCCGAGTCCTGGCCTCCATTCATTTGGGGGTCTAGGCATGCTCATGAGTTCCGCGTCGATGTTCCTAGGAACCTCCAGAATCCTTCCGATCGTTTCTCCCTGTTCCAGAACCCTGTCAGCTCTCTTGTTGGACTGTACTCTGACGTACGCTTCGCCAACCATGGCCACCAAGACAATCGCTGTGAATATGTCGACGGGCTCCATCCTAACCATCATTGACTTCTACCAATCATTGCATATTAACAGTGTTCTATTTCCAGATCATGTGCAGGACCGAGAGTCACGAGAGATGCCGCATTGGCCCTCCCTCCTCTCTGTTTTGAATGGAGCATCGAGTCTTCTCATTGTGCTACACGAAACAGAACTTCAGAAGTCCTGGTATCTGCATGTCACATAACTGCTCAGCCATGGAAATTCATCTCGTTTGGGGAAGACGGAGCACCCAATCCAGTGCATGGTCCATTCCTAGGTTGCTGTGAAACTACGGCTTTTATTCGCCAAGATGGATGACGATATAGGTATTCGAAATTGATCCAGATAAGCACGCCAAGGACATTAGTCTGTTCACTCATTGTCATATCCTTGCTGGGAACAATCCCACTCTACCCGAATCCAGCTACTGATATCTCCGAATCGATGAGCGCCAGTCTTGCATCTGTCACACGAGATTATTGGCCCACAGAAGATTGGATAACAGACGTTCCCGAGAATCATGGAATGGATTCGGGAAGACTTGAGGAAGTTGAACGTACCATAGACCGCATGGACTACGCCATTGATTCTGTGGTTGTAGTCAGAGAGGGCTATCTTGTGTACGAGTACTATGGAGAGGATTGGGACGCTGACTACCGCCACATGATTCAATCATGCACAAAGTGCATCACCTCCACACTCGTGGGAATCGCCATTGACCAAGGCCTCATCGAGAGCGTGAATTCGACGATGATGAGCTTCTTCAATGATTGGACGATTCAGAATGTCGACGACCGAAAGACGAACATCACAATTGAACATCTGCTTACATGGACAGATGGAATGGAGTTCCACGAGAACGACTATCCCTATAATGACCCAAGAAATGACCTTGGTCAGATGTGGGTGAGCGATGACGCTCTCCAGTATTGCTTGGACCGTCCAATGTGGAACGATTCTGGACAGAGTTGGTGGATGAACTCTGGAACTCTGATAATCCTTGGTGGAATCATTGAAATCCAGTCGGGCATGTCAATCCTCGAGTATGCGCATCAGTATCTCTTTGAACCCCTCGGAATTGACAATGTATATTGGTCGCAAATTGGAGGTGGAGCAGCTGGAGGTTGGTACCATACTGATGGAGGGCTCTATCTCACGGCGCGCGACTTTGCTAAGTTCGGTTATCTGATGCTGAACAACGGGACTTGGGATGGAGCTCAGATTGTATCAGAGGAATGGGTCGCTGAAGCCACTACCCCCAGAATCACTACCGGCTGGGGCGGCAGCTATGAACTCATGGGATATCAGTGGTGGTACTGGCCTAGTCAGAGAATATACTCGGCTCACGGACACTATGAGCAGGCAGTCTATGTATCACCAGGACACGACCTAGTGGTTGTCTTCAATGGGAATGTCCCGGATGGAGAATTCTATCCGGCAGACTCACTCACAATAGAGCAGATAATCCCCGCAATTGATGGTGAGTCATCCCCTCTGCCTGGCTTTGTGTTGGTTCTTGGTGGATTTGCTGCAGTTGCAGCTACAACTGTTATTGCCACTCATGTTTTCAGGAAACGGAATTCAGGAAGTCCAGCTAGTCTTACGTAAGGACTGATGCAAAGAGGGCAAGAATAGCAGGGGATTCAGTCAAGATTTGGAACACGTGTTCCAAGGAAACTCACTCCATGACTTATCTCTGAGTTCATTGCCAAAGAGGAAGTGCATGAGAAGATGAACAGAACGGCAAACCTGATATCCAATGCAGGAGAAGGTGACATATGACACGTGAATACTCCGAGGGAGCACGCGCAATGATTGCCTGGCTCGTCTTTCTAATCCTTCTCTCTGCGGCGGTCAGTCTATTCATTGCCGCTCTCGGCGTGATGGAGAGCAATCTCATCGTATTGTCGATTGGAGCCGTCCTCCTACTGGCCACTCTCGTCGCTGCATTATACGGTTATAGGGCACTCTACGGTTCCAACACGAATCAATAGTGTGGTTCATGCCGTCTGCGTGACATCCTGATTCCTTTGCTATAACCGTTGTTTCCCAATATCCCTGGTATAGGAAGATGGCCCAGTTTGCAGTCTCTCTCATGCTGAAGACTGATTCTGCACCTGTTTCTTGGAAGTGACTACATCATATTAGCGAGTTCCTCACCTATTTGCCTGAATGTCCCTTCAGCACCCTCTTCGAGTGGCCCCTCATTGCCTAACACAATAGCTGACCTAGCCGACTCTGCAATGTCAAAGCCAAGGTTCTTGAGTCTCTTCTCAATCTTTCCACCGGCGGATCCGGCCATCCTACTCTTGAACTTCGTGTCAAATGCAAATGCCTTCTTGCCGCTCAGGCCCTCAAGACCCTTCAAGCGCTCAAGGAAATTCTTTGCGGGTTTCGATATATTCCAGGCGTGCACAGGAGTTCCTACACACAAAAGGTCAATCTTGTCCAACTCGTCATACTTGACCTCGTCAACCTTAGCAGTGTCCGTTTCAATCCCGCCGCTCTGTAGACCTGCTGCCAATGCTTTCGCTATCTTCTCAGTATTACCAAACTTGCTATAATAAACGACTAGAGCTCTTGTCATTGGTTTCACCACAAGCACCTTAGACTGTCCCCTCATATAATCCCGCCGACACAGAGGCAATCTCAAGCAGGCGTTCTGAGCACGGATATTGAGGTCCGGAAAACTGTCAAGGAGTCACTTTCCTCTTTCTTCATGACGCTGGTTCGTACTACAGTTCTCAGACGAATCGATATACGGCCCTCGTTATCTCCTGCGTACTCAGTAAGTGTGAAAAGCTAGCGAACAGACCACAAAGCTATGGATGACTACACATTCACCACGCACTTCTCCAAAGACCAACAGGGCAAAGACGCCATCCAGGAGGGGCAGGCAGTCCTGTTCTCCGGACTTGAGAGCAACATCACCGAGAAGACCGGCATCACTCAGTTCGGCCAATCGATAGCGGTGTTCATGAGAAACGATGCAGGTGGGATCGTGGGCGGTATCATAGGCAACACGTTTGGAGGATGGTTGGACATCTTCCTTCTATGGGTCGAGAAGTCTTTGAGAGGTATGGGCTATGGCTCTAGGCTCATGGATATGGTGGAGAGTGAGGCTGTCAGCATGGGATGCACGAACGCTCATCTGGACACGTTCAGCTTCGAGGCACGAGCCTTCTATGAACGACTTGGATACGAGATGTTTGCAGTGTTGACGGACTATCCAGAGGGACACTTAAAGTGTTTCTTGAAGAAGCGACTGGTTTCATAATCAAGCGAAGGAATCTGGAGTTGCTCAAGCCTATGGGTCCATGGGTTACTACTGCTCTCTTCCAACGTGACATAGACTGTCTTTGTCCTCTGGTTCCGGGTCGTGTCATAGGTGACTTGCTAGTCAGGAAACATCTCTAGCAGCATTCTGACTGTCGTATCGACAAACTTAGGGCAAACCTCCCTGAAGTGTCCCTTCTCAAGAGCCTTTGTGAATGCTTCCTCATCGCTCATTTCCACGCCCGTTAGGTCATCACAGATGATTGTACCGAACTCTTCTGTGAATCTAGCCGAGAATTCCTCCACAAGACGACATGTGATAGCCTTATGCTCTCTCGTATCGGCGACTGTCTTACCTGTCAACAGACCAATTACAATGACGGCCCCCGAAACCGCCCCACATTGCTGACCACTGAAGCATATACCTCCGCCAAACCCTGCAGCAAGTTGAGTTGCGCCATCGAAGTAGAGTCCTTTGTGCTCTAAGACTGATTTCACTACTGACTGTGCACAGTTGTACTCACCGAGAAAGTACGTTAGTGCTGCACTTACTGTACTGGGGGACGTCATGCTACTGAGCCTCTATTACGAAAGACAAGTCGGCGCAGAGCATAATGAGCTAATAAGTCGTTGCTGTGGATTATGGACGACTATCGACGATTCGGTACTGTTCTAGGCGAAGATCACTTGCAACAGGACTCTGGAAATGGCAGAGAAGTAATTTGAAGGTGAGCCTTTCATTCTATGTCATAAGGTGTAATTGCCAGAAGATTGGCGGCATTGTCAAGACTGCTAGTACTTTCTCTTTCCGTCTACAATAGAAGTGTGCCTAGATTCAGAAACAAGAGGATGATGATAATGATAACAGCAAGTCCAATCACATATCGTTTTCTACCAAGGGCTTCTAGACCATCTTCCATTCGTTTCATTCCTCTCCAACGAGGTGACGAATCATAGAGACCCCGCATGTACTCCTCGAGTCTTCCTTCCCTGCGATACTTAGCCATGGTGCTTATCTCAGGTCGTGTAGAGATAAAGAACAAAGACAGAACCAACACAGAGTAAATGACATACACTGGGTCGAGAGTCCTCAGCCAAAGCCAAGGCGGCATGAACAGGAGCCAGCTCACGTAGGCCATCATCATATTACCCACAACAAACAACCCGAAAAGAATCCCTACAATTGGAAGTACAATTGCAGCCAACCAGTCTACAATAATCAGGCCCCCAAAGATGACTGAGAATCCACGACCCCCTTGAAATCTATGGTAGAGGGGATAGTTATGTCCAATCAGCGCAGCCACTGATATGACCAGATGGTATGATTCTGTCGGATAGAGAATGAATCGAAATATGGCCATTGGAACAGCGGCCTTGGCCATGTCCATTATCCCAATGGCGATACCTCCTCTGGCCCCAAGGATCATCGAGGCCGCATTTGCACCAAATATCTCCACTCTTGCACTCTCTTCGGCACCTTCAACAGGAATCTCAAGTTCCGAGATTTCCCTGTCAGCTCCAGCCAGTCTGAGGCCGATTCTGGCAAAGGAGATTGACCCCGCGAGATATCCTATTAGTGCACTGACGATGAAGATTAAGGGGTCCATATTCTAATCCTCCATTATCTGCACTTCACCATTATAGCCATCTACTGCAACGAGGATGTCATCCTTAAGACTCATTGCACCAGATACTGATACAACCGCGGGAATCCCATATTCTCTTGCTACGATTGAACAATGGGAGAGAATGCCTCCAGACTCTGACACAACTGCTGCAGCTTTGGAGAATAGGGGCGTCCAACTGACGTCAGAATACGGAATAACCAATACATCCCCCACCTGAATCTTATCAAAGTCACTAGGTCCATTGACAACTCGCGTCGGCCCGATATAGTGTCCTCTAGAAGTAGCCACTCCTTCTAGGTTTCGGAGCACCTTGCCCTTGAACAATGCAGTTTCTGGTAATTCATTGTAGATCACTTCAGGCAGTGAAACATCTCTATACCGTTGAACTTCCTCTCTACGCTCCAGAATCACTTTGCGTAGGTGGTCCGCTCTTGATGGATCGTCTAGAATCAGCTTGACCTCGTCATATGTCAAATAGAAGATGTCATCCTTGTGCTGGAGATATCCCCTTTGAATCAATAGACCCTCCAGCCTTTGGAAGAATCTTCTAAACAACCCATAGCCATACGTGTAGAGATGGTTCACCGATTCACGATACTCATGATATCTGGCCGCCCGGTTGTATATCATCCTTAGAATGCCGCTCTCCTCCAATGCTGCAGCCAACCTGGTCTGACCCTCATTGTACTCAGGTACGCTACTTGTGGAAACATGGTCAGCGACCATTCTCATAATCAGCGTTGGGTCTTCCCTCCATGTTGGTTTTGAGAAATCATTTCCACTATCACTAAGGTGTCCAAATCGCTGGACAAATCTACCAAGGAGTTCCCCAAAGCTTCCTAGCTCATCAGTCCCAATAGCCTGCATCCAAGTCATGCCAATGAGAAGTTCCTGTCTTGTCGAATCAAGTGAGTCATATTCCTCTCTCAGGCGCTCCAGCTGCTGCTTGGGATCAATAGGACTGAGCCGCTCGCTGGTTTCCACAAATCTGACTCTATCAAACGAAATACCTCTCTTCTCGAGTTGCGAGCGCAACATCATGTTGTATAGGCTGTTCAGTAGTTGAGAGACTATTACGTAGTATGATGAATCAGTATTGAGCTCGAACAATGAATCGATGACTCCAAGAATCTTTGACTCGTCAAGAGAAGCTGTGTCCAGAGCCGCGGCTTCCTGATAAGCTGTCTTCCGGTTCCGAAGGAATATCTCGATGTTCTTGGAGAAGAACAGCTTGCGTAGAGCGGCCAACAGCATTCTTGGCAGATACCTGAGAGTTCTAGGACCAGGTCTGAACACAGGTCGTCCTTCCTCAACAGTTTCGATACCTGCAAGAATCTCAAGCGCCTCCCGAGGCATGCCAAGCATTTCGAAGATATCGCCGACTATACCCATGTTGAAGTACGCGCGGTAATAGAACGACTTCGCGAGGCTGTCTATGTCTATGGTTTCAGCCTTCTTTCCGATCATCTCTGTGAAGAGTCGTTTCCAAGAAGTATTAACGACTGGTATATTCACAGACCAGACAAGTGGCAATATGATGCCAGGAAGAAACTCTCGGGAGATTCGGTTCGAATAGATATTCGTGTTTCTCAGGGTTGTTATCTCTCTCAACTGCAACCAAACGATACGCTCACCATCATACGCCCATTCAAGGTCAATTGGAGAGCCAACAGCAGCAGCTATTTTCTTTGCAGCCTCTATGACACTAAGAACGGTCTGTTTGCGAGATTCTCTCGCGGACGGGCAATCAATCCAGTTTTCCCATTTGTACACCCATCTCTCAGGCGTCACACCTCCTTGGACTAGTGCATCACCATATCCATCTACTGTTTCAACTATCGCCTCGTCAAGTCCTGTGATTGGATTTCTCGTGAAGACGACCCCGGAGAATTCGGGCTTGACCATCTCTTGAATAAGGACAGCCATCTTAAGATGAGGACCAGCATGACCAAGACCGGACTTGTAGGCTGCGGCACTCTCTCCCCGCGCTGAATCCCATGTACGTTTCACGGCCTCCGTGACGCTCTCAAGCCCCCTCACATTCAATTGAGTTTCAAATTGCCCTGCAAATGAGTACAAGGATGAATCCTCAACATTCGCAGACGACCGCACTGAATAGTGCTTATTCTCGTCGAGAACGCCGCGTAGCAGCCTAGACATGTTCAGCATTCCCACATCATTGTCAGCAGAATACTCATCGAAAGACTCGAAGGGAATTACGAATGTCTCAGGGACAGCATAGCCCATCTTCTTCAATAGCGACAGATTGTACGCCTTCGTACCGGCATTGGTGTGTTTCGTGATTTGAAACAAAGGTATGATGGAGATTGCCTGGTCCATATGACTACACACCTATTCATGCCGCAGTGCGTCGACGGGTTCCATCCTCGCCGCTCTCCAAGCTGGGTAAAGTCCAAAGACCACGCTTATCATGACTCCGAAGACTAGAGAGTTGATGAAGAGTGAGAGATCAAACACAGGCCTGATGGTAATCTCTCCCAGGACTGTATTGTAGGTCCCTGTTGTGAAACCCTCAAGAAGACCAAGCTGATCGATGGACAACGCTAATGCTGACCCTGTCAATATGCCAAGGACTGAGCCGACTAGCCCTATCACTAGTGCCTCATTAAGAAAGACCCCTAGTACGGTACGTTTCTGCATGCCAAGGGCCTTAAGAATGCCAATCTCCCTCGTTCGCTCCATAAGTGAAGTCAGCATTATGTTCATGATACCGACGCCTGCCACAATGAGCGAGATGGCAGTTATCGCAGACACAAAGAGTTCAATGGTTGAAATAATCGAAGATATGGCATCAAGAACTGACTTGGGAGTGATGACCTGAATCTGGTTTCCAAAGGCATCTTCTATTGCCTCTGATGTGTCCTCGATGACTTGCTCATCACTGGTAGTCAACTGGACAATGATTGTACTCACTTCATCAGTCTCAAAGAACTCCTCAGCGGTACCTATGGGCACATAGAGTCCAATGTCAATTGGGCCTCCTATGTTCGTTCCACCTATCTCTCCCAGAATGGCATCGATTCTTCCAGTATAGGTTCTGTTCTCAATCTCATAACCAAATCGAGTCGTGTATGTTATGTTGATCTCATCTCCAACGAAAGTCAACATGCTGCCATTCTTCCATGGGTCATTCACTCGAGCACCAATGATCACAGATACATTGTCCGGAGCAGAAGGGATTGAACCGGAATCCGCAACGAATGTGTTTGAGAATATCGCTGAATAGGTCTCAAAGTCGACCCCAGTCACTCCGAGTATGTATTCTCGGTCTCCAATATAGACCGCACACGTTCTTTGAAGCAATGCCACTGAATGTCTGACATTCTCAATACTGTTGATGTTCTGGGTGTCGTTGAGGTACAGCTGTAGGTCTGACTCTGTGTCAACAAAGCTGATGCTCTCGGTTGTCACGATGAGTGTGTCAGAACTGAAACCCTCCTCAAATTGCGTACTGACAAGAGTCTGAAAACCCGAACTCAAAGACACAATGGAGATTATGGCAGCAATCCCGATAGTGACTCCCAGAACCGCCAGACCCTTTCGCATCTTCCTTCTCTTGATTGCACTGATTGCATAGGAGAACGTGTCGCGTACAAGCAACTATTCTCACACCTCCTTCTTGATTTGTCCATCAAGTAAGTGGAGGACACGAGAGGCGTATTTTGCCATGGAGTGATCGTGTGTTACCATGACAATTGTCATCCCGTGTTTCGCGTTCAGGTCTTTTACAAGTGTCATCAATTCGTTTGCTGTCTTTGAGTCGATGTTCCCTGTAGGTTCGTCCATCAGAAGGAATCGCGGCTTTGCAGCCAAGGCCCGTGCAATCGCCACTCTTTGTCTCTCGCCACCGGATAGTTCAGAGGGCTTGTGCGTCATTCTGTCTTCTAGTCCAACCAAATCGAGAAGTTCTTCGGCCACTTGTCGCCTTGTTGATCGTGGAACATTCGCGATGGAGAGGGGCAGCTCCACATTCTCGCGAGCGGTAAGTCTAGAAACTAGATTGAAGAACTGAAAGACTATTCCAATCCTTCTTCTCAGAAGTGCCAATTCGGAATCGTTTAGATTCGAAACATCAGAGTCACCAATCCTTACTGAACCCGAGCTTGGTTTGTCAAGGGCTCCAAGTAGGTTGAGTAGAGTCGATTTCCCACTCCCGGAGGGGCCGAGAATAGCCACGAAGTCGCCTTTTTCAACCTCGAGATCTACTCCTTGTAAAGCATGAACAGGGATGTTTCCCAACATGTACTGCTTCTTCAAGTTCTGAGTCTGCAACACTGTTACCATTGTGCTCCCTCCCCAAGTTGGATTGGTGAAGCTAGGTTGCCTGTACCAGACAAGCCGAGAAAAAAGACTTCTGTCTGATACTTCTGTTCATGAGATTAAGGCCGAAGGCTGCAGCTCTCATCTGGTCAGGTCTTGCTCACAGAGTGTTAGGCTTCTTGCGCATAGGGCGGCACATACTCTTCATCACGACGTAAGAGATGACGTGCACAAAAGATACAGATGAGAGCAAGCCCAAAAACGGTGGCGCCTGGGAGGATAATCACCATGACCATCTCCACAACCGGATCACATCTGGGCCAGAAGATAGTCCGACCCACCCCTCGACATGAACCGGGTCTGGCCCCTCATTTTAGAACGCGACAAAAAAGGCGTCCGGTCTAGGAACCCTGAAGGCCATCGTACAGTTGCTTACGTGTGCTCGAACTTCGGTTGCAGAGGAATACTGCCCGAGAACCCAGCTCAAGTAGTTGTCTGCATCAAAGATGTACACTGTCATGTTGTCGCCAGACGTGACCTCCACGTCTATGTAGATAGTATGCCATATGTGAAGGTCGCTGAAGTTCGCGGAAACCCCTCTGACCTCAGGCTGGGCCCACAGGTCCACGTAATCAAGAGGGTGGAGATCGTTTTATTCGTGAACAGCAGCGGGACAGCTAGGTGACTGGACTAGCATATCAGTCGGGCCATGGTATCTGGGAGCTGCATATGCTAATGAGAGCACTAGAAGGGCCACAAGCAGCCTACGAATCAAAGTCCCAACCGGTTACATATAGAAGAAGGTATTGAATCTATACTTTTCTGACCAATACAAGACCACGATTCTCGTTCCTGAGAATTTACTTCGAGATTGGTGCCGTTGTAATCAGTCCAGCACAGTCCTATCTAGTTCGGTCTTGCTGTCGGTCCTACCTTAATGACCCACCAAGTGTCAGAGTCCGACATTCTTCTCGATACGTATCTTGCTAGCCCAATGAGAAGTACGAAGACACCCGCCAGCAGAAGAGCGAAGCCCGCTATGTAAGGGGTCGAGGCCGGCACATAGGTTTCCGCATAACCTGTAGGCGCCGTTCCCAAAGCCATGAGAACAGGTCCTATGATCTCAAGCACGAGGCCAAGCTGGAAAAGCCTGTCTGTCTTCAGACTGAGATTCTTCTGAGGCATAATTGCATCCTCATTACTCAACGATAATCCCCAATCATGGTATGAATCATTTGGATTTCAAGTCTGCGCTTCGAGTATGGATTCTTCAGTGTTCTATTATAGTCCTCGAAACTCGGCTCTGTGCATGCCCGCTCGGCAATAGTAGCCATCCTGTCATTCATTTGCCCGTCGTCTGAGGACAGCTACGACAATGGCTATGACTGCTACTCCTCCTACCCCTGTTCCAATGACAAACGTCATTGCGGGGTCGATGGCATCTGAATCAGTGCTTGTGATCGTGGTAGTTGTGGTAGTCGTTGTAGTACCAGTCTCTTCAAGGACTCTGACATCTATTGTTGCTGTACAGAAGTTGTCGTATGGGTCGTATGCAGTGATCTGCAGATAATGCACGCCGGGTTCAAGGGCCGTGGCGTTGGTTATGCGGGCCGTACTTCCCAGAGAGTAGTCACTGGCGGTGAGAGTGAAGTGGACTTTGTCACTGAGTTCCCAGCGCCCGATGCCCGAGAGGTCAATCACCGCAACTTGGTAATCAAGGCCGTCGCTGCACTCCAAGATCTGATCAGTTGGGATAATCAACCATCCGGGGGATGTAGTGTCAAGAACACTAACACGAAAGCTTGTCCGGAGGGTGGAACCATAGATGTTAGTCACCAGTACGCTCAGCGAGTAGGTGCCGATAGGCAAGATAGTTCGTGTTGTGATTATGCCCTGCCCGTCAACTAAGAACATTGTGTCGTTCACATACCAAACAACTGGTGAGGGGCAGTCGAGATTCAGGACGCACTGGAAGAATGAGAATCCAAACTCGAAGGTTTGGTCGGACGGCTGTTGAAACCACTTGGGTGGCGCTGGTAGATACATCAATGGATTGGAATCGCTAAAACCCGACCCAGAATATGGAGTATCGCCGATGCCATCGCCGTTTGCATCGCTGCCTGCATAGTCTGACCAAAAGTTGTAATTGAAGACATTGCCTATCCCATATACATCCATACCACTTGTAGAACTGTCCACAATGGCATTCCACTGGATGTCATTGTACTCTGAACCATCTAGGTAGATGCCGTGGCTGGTGCTGCCGGTGCAAGTGTTGTTCACCACCGTGTTGGATAACGAGATTTCGAAGTAGATGCCATAGCTGTTGCTGCGACAAGTGTTGTTAATCACTGTGTTAAGGTCCGCAGAAGCGAAGAGGATGCCACCGTTGTTACTATCGCAGGTGTTGTTTCCTACAATGCTCGACTCAGAAGAAGTGAGATGGATGCCATAGGTGTTGCTGCCGCAGGTGTTATCGACTACCGTGTTGTTAGAGGACAGATCAATGTAGATGCCGTAACCTATGTTACTATTGCAGGTGTTATTGGCGATTATGTTGAAATCCGAGCTGACCACGAAGTTGACCCCCTTGAAACTGTTGGTACATGTGTTGTCCCGAAATGTGTTGAAGTCGCCATAATTGACTTGAATCCCGTCCTCACTATTGCTGATGAACGTGTTATTCACAACAGAGTTGGAACTGACCTGATACAGGACGATTCCGAATGTGTTCTCGTTGCAGGTGTTGTTGACTGCTGTGTTGTTGTTTGAGCCGTTCTCTAGGTTGATTCCCCTGTTGCTATTGTGAGAGCAGTAATTGTCAGCTATGATATTGTAGGATGAAGAGTCTCTCAGGTTGATGCTATATACGCTATTGGGACAAGTGTTGTTCTTTATCAGAACGGAGTGGGAGTCTGTGAGGTAGATGTTGAAGTAGTTATAATCGAGGGTGTTATCCTGCAACCTACCATAGGTGACATTCTCTAGGTATATTCCAGCTCCTGGATTCACACTAGCACCAGTGAGATGACAGTTGCCTATTGTGAAGTTGACTCGAGTGTTGCTGATATTGATACAGTGACCAGCCGTTCCTCCGAGGTCGATGTCTAGTCCCTCAATGATGTACGGGTTTGCAAGGGAACCATCACCTGACCAACCCTCCACATAGGCGGTGGCAGAGAAGTTGGCGTCTCCATCGATGACAATGGGGGCATGTGGCGTGCCGGCAACGAGTCTACTGGTCTTATCTGGCTCTGAAACACCTGAGTCTGAGGCAAAAGTCGTTCCAAACGGCCTCGTAACATGCCCCGCTGCTGTTGCCAAGCTCAACAAGAACAAGATAGACAGAAGTGATGCTGCAACCCAATAGGCCCCATCCATCCTACGCATGTACAATCTCTCCCCCGCTGCGACGAGCGCGGTCGAGGTCTGCTCATGCTAGTCTAGAGTAAGGTGTCAGTGCAGCTTGCTGCTTTCTCTCTCCCTCGCAACAGTCCACCTACCATCTCTGCGTTTCCTTATTAATCAGAGCAGACCTAGGGTACTGCGAAAGAAATGAAAGAAGAGGAGAGAGCGACAGCAGACCGTTCAGGAGAATGGATAGTCGGTGTGCTTTGTTTCCTAGGTTGACGTATCACGATAATAGAATGCTGATGCTAGGAGAAGTATGAACAGTAGTATGCCTATGAACCAGAGCAATCCTGAGATACTCATGATGAACGACAAGTATGCTTCGGAAGGGGTCACCTGATAGGTCATTGCCAGCATGAAGCATATGGAAATATGGATAAGGAAGCCGACGAGTAGTATCTCCTGCGCTTTTCTCATTCTTCGATATCACCCTCTTTATCTCTCATTAGTAGAATCAGAACTCAAGCCTTCGATAACTGCCGATAGCAAGCACTAGACCAACCAGTGAGAAGATGATTCCCAGAGTCGATTGCAGGAAACTATCAGTGTTTGCCGACGCGAGAAAGAAGAAGACACCGGTCCCTATGAACACGATTCCCACAAAGACTGCGAAGATCAGAAGTGATTTCGAGGATAGGAGTTCCGAACGCGACAAGGTTTCCTCCATGACCCCTCTCTCTTGAGAGCTTATCAGACTTGTGTCTGATAGCCCGTATACCGTGCAGTCTGCATAATCGGCAAGTCAAGGGCGGGAGCGTCCTTGTTCGCCATTCTGTAGAGGTACTTCTCTGTCGATTTCAAAAGAGAGAATAAGGAGCGAAACAAGAGAAACAATGCGGTGGTCTGGAGTGCAAATAGAAGGCTCGTCTCTAGAAGCGCTTATCCTGCTTGCGTCATTAATCATAGTCTTGTCAATTATCATTGTAATAGCTGGATACAAGATCGGGCTGTCTGGGGAACGTCCGAGAACACAGGCCCCACAAGGCATAGTCCTTCGAATCTTCTTAAGCCCATGGACTCAATGTGTGATCCTGTTTCTCTTTCCATTTTGCATTATGAGCTATACATACAATGTCCCAACTCCTGTCGCTGACCTGATTCTCATTGCACCAGGTTGGAGTGTTTCTCTTGGTACAAACACATTCGTGTGGTATTCTCACACAAACTGGTGGACAAACTGGTGGGCCGCAACTGCTCTTGTTTCCACGCCCGTCCTCGTAGTTTTTGCTGCGCTCATAGCCTATAGAAAACCCAGCGACCACCTAGCTCACACGGTTTCTAGATTGAGGTATCTTGTTCTTGTTTCACCGTTGTTGGTCCCACTATTCTCAGTCGTCATGGTCCTCTATTACTCAGTAGGCATCCTGATTCCCTTGCCTACCACCGTTGTCTCTCAATATCTCTGGTATAGGGAGATAGTCCGGGCCTACAATCTTCCCCCTGCTGAAGACTGAATCTGCTTTGATTCCTTAGAGAGAAACTACATCGTACTAGCGAGTCTTTCACCTATTTGCTTGAATGTCCCTTCGGCACTCCCTTCGAGTGGACCCTCGTTGCCTAACACAATGGCTGACCCGGCCGGCTCTATAATGACAAAGCCAAGGCCCTTGAGTTTCTTCTCAATCTTACCGCCGGCGGATCCAGCCAACCTGCTCTTGAACTTCGTGTCAAACGCAGATGCTTTCCTACTGCTCAGGCCTTCCAGGCCCTTCAAGCACTCAGATGGAAGCGAATACTATGGACCGCGTCATGTTACTCACGAGTGTTAGTATTGCCCACAGGGAAACGGTCGGGAAAGAAGTCGCTTCTAAGGCTTCGCGACAAGTGGGAGGAACCAGTCAGTTATACAGTCACAGTCATAGCTGATGGTACTTGCCGTGCTGGTCACGAAGTTGGACAGTCATTTGAGTTCAGTTGGAGGTCTCCAGAGGGTCTCTGCACAGAGAGTCTTGTTGGAATGTATCCTATTCTACACTCAATGCGAATCTTTGGCGATATGAGAGAGTTGGGAAGCCCGGAGCGTAATGTGCGGGTGTATGGTTGCCCATCCCAAGAAATCAAGTTCAAGATTGAAGCCTTCTACAAATGCAATCTGTGTGGGAAGCAGCTGCAGGTCAGCGATGATGGAGTTCAATCGTACGGTCTGCAGTGCACGAAACCTAGGTTTCCACTTCACGTCTGCGAAACCTGCTATTCAAGTCACAAAGACAATAGAATAGAATGGTAGGCCGATCTTCCATGGTCTATGAACCCTTAGAGCTCGGTTCTGTGGAACCCCGTCCAGCACTAGCGCGTTTTCCTATCATTCATCTGCCTGTCGTCTGAGAACAGCTAGGACAATCACGATGACTGCCACTCCTCCTACCCCCGTTCCAATTACAAATATCATTGCGGGGTCGATGGCATCTAAATCAGTGCTTGTGATCGTGGTAGATGTGGTTGTAGTATCGGTTTCTTCAAGGACTCTCACAGTCATTATGGCCGTGCAAAAGTTGTCATATGGGTCGTACGCAGTGATCTGCAGATAATGCACACCGGGTTCAAGGGCCGTAACGTTGGTTATACGGGCGGTGCTTCCCACAGAGTAGTCGCTCGCCGTGAGAGTGAAATGGACTGTGTCACTGAGTTCCCAGCGCTTGATGCCCGAGAGGTCAATCACGGCAACTTGGTATTCAATACTCTCGCCGTACTTCAAGGTCTGGTCCGTAGGGGCGATCATCCAAGCTGGCGGAATGGTGTCTCTCACCCACACATAGAAATCAGCCGCAAGCTCACTCAGGTAGATGTTTGTGACCACCACCTTCAACCCGTAGATACCAATGGGCAGATAGGCCGTTGACGTAACCACTCCTGTGGTATCAACGGTGAACAAAACAGTGTCATTCACCCACCAATTGAGAGGTGCATGTGATGTGACATTCAAGTCATAACGGAAGAAGTAGGATCCGAACTCGACATTCTGGCCAATAGGCGGTTCAACCCAAATCGGTGGTGTTGGCAAGTACATCAGAGGATGAAGATCCAAGGGTCCAAAGTAAATGTAGGGTGTATCACCTACACCATCACCATCTGCGTCAGCGCCAGTATAGTCTGACCAGAAGTTGCAGTCGAAGGTATTTCCAGCCGCAAGCTCTCCTATCGTTACGCTGCCCCAGTTGTTCAGGAAGATGTTCCAAATCACGCTATTGTTTGCTGCTCTATCAAGATACATTCCATATTCATTATCGGCGATTGTGTTGTTAGTAAACAAGTTGTAGACCGGTTCGGAGATTAGCTGGATGGCCTCCCATGCGCACCGAGCAATCATGTTATGGGCAAATGTGTTGTAGCTGGCATCCACCATCAAAACACAAGTATCACTCTCGTTGAAGACATTCTCGACCATCGTGTTGTAGTGTGCGATATTGAGTATTAGACCGTAATCGGAACCAGTAACGTTGTTCTGGAACAACGTGTTGTAATTCGCCCCTTCTAGGAAGACACCAGAGTCTATATTGGAAGTGCAAGTGTTGTTACTGACTGTGTTGTTGTCAGCTCCCATTCTCAGGTAGATCCCGTTCATGTTGTCGCTGCAATTGTTATGGACAAGCTTACCATTGGTGACACTACGTAAACTGATGCCTGCCCCCTCGCTCCCGCGAGCTCCTGTGAGATGGCAGTCACGGACAATGAAATGGAGCAGAGTATTGCGAATCTCGATACAGCTTCCGATTGTGCCGCCTAGGTCTATGCTCAGACCTTCGATTATGTAGGGGTCCTCAGAAGTGCCATTGCCAGCCCACCCCTCAGCCAGAGCCGTTGCCGTGAAGTTGGCATCTCCATCGATGACAATTGGACCATGCGGCGTGCCTGCCGACTCCACCACTCCTCCTTCAGGTTCAAGAATCAAGCCGGCTGACTCTAGACTACCAACACTGAAGTCAATGGCTTGCGCCATGCCCCCTAGAGTCAAGATTAGCATCAGTGAAACAGCAATCCAAACGAATCCGTCCGTCTTGCACATGTAAGAATCTCTCCTCCGCTGCGACGAACGCGGTCGACGTCTTCTCATGCTAGTCTAGAGTTGGAAGTCAATGTCGTGCTGCTGTCTTCTCTCTCCCTCGCAACACTAAGACTACTCTGTCTGCGGGCTCTTATTAATGAGAGCGGAGAGGTCCATCAGACGGCCTCAGAGCACTTGCGAACAGGTCCATACCTCCTCCTGACGGATAGACTGATTAGTCACCTCTTGCTTCACAACCTCTGACGGGATAGTTTGCTAGATTGGCCGATGACCGGAGATGAGAGAGTTTCATCGAAGTTAGACTATGAAGACCAGAGAGAGCTTCAGGAGGCCCAATAGGATGGACATACAGGGAATCAAACGCGCACACGAATGGTCACTACTAAGGATGGCCAATGTAGTAGGGGTGATGACTGGATACAAGAGAAAGGACGGACTGAAGACCCAGGACATGAGCATAATACTGATGGTCGAGAAGAAAGTCCGTGAGGAAGAACTGAAGAAACGGGACGTAGTGCCCCCGAGTATCGAAGACGTCATCACGGATGTTATAGAGGTGGGAAGGCTCAGGGCTCTGTCGATGGACAAGAAGGCTCGACACAGACCTTGTCCAATGGGGACTTCTGGAGGCCACTATCTAGTGACCGCAGGCACAAATGGAGAGCTACTTAGAGACAGGAAGGCTGGGAAGATCTGTATTGGTACCAACAACCATGTTGGTGCAAATTCAAACGACGCACAGATTGGAGATCCCTATCTACAGCCTGCAACATATGACGGAGGAACAGTTCAGAGCGACACGATTGGACATCTCTTGAGATTCGTGCCGATAACGTTCGCCCTCGACCCGAGTGACTGCGGAGCAGCGAGATTCTGGAGTGGGATTTACAACGTCCCTGCGAAGGCGTTCGGGCGAAAGACGAGGCTACGTCCGGTTGTTGTCGAGCCCGAGTACAACCTCGTGGATGCGGCTATGATCGAAGTAGATAGTGATGATGTCCTCCCAAGCATTGTGGACATAGGGGCTCCAAAGGGTGTCAGAGAGGCTGCGCTTGACATGCTTGTGCAGAAATCGGGAAGAACAACCTGCCGCACAGTTGATGGAGAGATAATCGGCGTGGATGCGACAGTAGGTCCCATAAGCTACGGAGGGAAGTCCGCGTATTTTAGGGACCAGCTGATTATAGGCAAGGAGGGTTTCAGTGCTGGGGGTGACTCTGGGAGTCTGATTCTCGACAAGGAAGGGTATGCCGTAGGAAAACTCTTCGCAGGAAGCGAGGCTCAGAATACTACAATAGCCAACCCGATTCAGACCTATCTACACCTGCTGGATGCGGAACTGTATCTAGGATGAGTTTGGTCATGGTCACCATGGAGAAGGCAAGAGAAGTGAAGAGGAAACACGAGGCCGAACTCATGAAGAAGTCGGGTGTGGTGGGTGTTGCCATTGGGTACAGGCACATCGGTGGCAGAAAGACTGACCAGCTGTGTATTGTCTGCTATGTGGCCGAGAAGAGGACAGAGGCGGATCTGAAGACGGAGGACATTATACCTAAGGAGATTGATGGAGTCCCAATCGACGTTGTCGAGTCAGGCAGAATTCGGGCATTTTGAAGAGTGTCATTTCTTACACAGATATAAATTCGAACGAATAGTGGAGAAACGGAGTCCCAGCCCCGGCTCGTCCGCATAGCTGAGGCTAAACAGAAGAACGACTTCTTGGTCAGAAGGAAGTCGCTTGGTCAGAAGACTATCAGCCCCAATGTGAACATGAGGGCCATGAACAGCACAGACAAGACAAGAGCGCAGGCTACACGTATTGCACCTCTTGTTCCGCTCTCAAGTTTCAGTTCTGCTGCAATCCAAATGACAATGACCAAGACCATGGCCACAGTCAGTAACGTATTTGCAGGGTCTGAGAAGTCCAGCTGAAGCAAAGATGCAACCTCATGCTTCAAGCGATATGACCGTCAAGATAAAGAATACGGGCCATCGGCGGCGAGAAGGTATGGTTTCTCTCTATTCACCGTCGTATACCTTCTAAGCCACCACACTCTCACAGTCTGCCAAGATCTCTGCATCTGAGGATAGAGTCACCTGCTTTGCCTGGATGTGGCTCCTGGCTACGATATCCTCAGAATGCGGGCTTCTCATCAATACTAGGTTGGTTGGACCAAGCGCTCCCATCTCACGAACTATGCGGAACTCTTCATTGGCCCTCTTCACCGCATTTTCCCATGTAGTGACAAACTCAACAGGATCAACCTCGTTCTGGAACATTGCAGCAATGGTGTAGTGTCCAAGCCCCTCCT
>LRSK01000259.1 GCA_001563325.1 Candidatus Thorarchaeota archaeon SMTZ1-83 | reverse complement strand
GTAAGGTATGCCCGCGTGTAAAGCCGCCTGCACTTCATCTGCGTCTCCCGGATGGGACGTTATCCCTGTAATATATGAGGTCACCTATTTGAAATAGTTAATTAGAACGACGGAAAATTGTTTGGCGCCAATCAATACTCGTAGAACTCCCGAGAACACTGACAAGACCACGTTTCGTCAATTATTGCGATATGCTAATTGCAGAGTATATGTAATTTTCCTTCGCCTGCAACGGGGGCAAGACTTTCCCAGACCATAATGCGTCTGGTCAGGAGGTATTGAGATTGACAAACATCGATGAAAATGATACTTATCTTCATAGACTCGGCAAATTGACGCCAGTCTACGTGATTGCACTCATTACTGCTATGGAGGGATTGCTGGCTCCATTTGCCACATTGGACATCGCCTTTCAAGTCATTGCAGTCGTGATGGTATTGATTGCTGCCATTGTTTTGTTTTGGTATTTTGAGATACGCGATCAAAAGGTCGACTTCCGACCCCAGCTTGTAATTGCTTTCATGACATCAATGCTCTACATAATACTCTCGAGCATTAGAATACTAAACATAGACCTTGGAGACCTAAACTACATACTCATGCTAGGAGTGGGACTATGGACATTTGTCACACCGATAATCATCAAGGGCTGAAAGCTGCAGCAAACTCCATCATCCTGAAATAGCAGGGTATCTCCAGTAAAAGCGGAGTACCCCTAATGGCTACCATACTGATGAAGCTCTCAGAAGAACGTGCAGCTGCTCAGTATGACAGATGGATTTCACTCCTCACGTTTAGGCAAGACGCGGTTCTAAGGAAGTATGTCATTGATCATCTTTTGCCCCAGAAAGGGACTATGCTGGATGTAGGCTGTGGAACAGGGAAATTGCTGGTAGAGGCTGGAAGGCGGGGTATCCACGGAATCGGAGTAGACAACAATAGACAGATGCTTCAAGTTGCCAAGGAACGAGTTAAGAAGCACAATCTCTCAAGACGAATCGATTTCGAATATGGAGATGCCACATCACTCGAATTCGATGACGGAGCCTTTGACATAATGGTGAGCACCTTGATGGTAAGTGAGCTTCATCCGGAGCAACTGGAGGCATTCCTGCGCGAATCAGCGAGAGTTGTTAGTCCTGGAGGATCGGTTGTCATTGGTGGTGAAGGCAGTCCACGGAATAGGCTAGTCGGTCCATTCTTTGATATCATACGACGTCTGAGTTTCAAGTTGGTATCTAGCGATGTTGGACCCCATCCGCATTACAACATACCTAGGATAATGAGGTCTGTTGGACTGAACCCCAAGTATAGAGTCTCTCTAATGGGAGGGCTATTCCAGCTATTTGTGGCGGAGGTATGATGTTGAAGAAGGGCTGGAAATACTATGCATGCTTACTGGGTTCACATCTTATGTGGCCTGCTCTAGCTGTCAAATCAGAACAAGGTTTGTTCTCATTTAATGATGCAGATTCCAATTCGCCAGTGCTTGTCACCACTGATTACTACATGACAGTTTATCGAGTGACTGAAGCGATTGAAAGACAGAAGTTGAAATGTCATCTGCTTGTTGTTGATGGCCGTGGGATTAATGTCTGGTGTGGAAGTAGAGGAGGTAGTGTAGATACTGATTCTGTATTGGCTGCCATAAGCAATTCAAACCTGGGTGAGAAGGTATCACATCATATACTTGTCCTTCCTCAGCTAGCAGCGAGCTCAATTTCCAAATCAGTTTTAGCCGAGAATGGATGGCGAGCAGTATTTGGACCTGTGGAGATCGATGACGTGCGCGAGTTTATCGAGAATGAAAACCGCAAGTCACGCGAACAAAGTATAGCTACTTTCACCCTGAACAGACGAATAGAGTATAACCTTGCCCATTTAACCTTTGAAACCATAATGTTCCTAATAATGACGCCCATATTCTGGGCTCTGAGTTTCCTTGGCGGACCCCTGCTATCCTGGCACGATTATTGGATGACTAACCTATTGCTCCTTGTCATTGGAGTCTGGATATTGGGGACATTTATGGCGCTCGCAGATCCGCTAATGCCAACTTCCTCAGGCTATGTGCGAGGTGCAATTACTGGAATACTTGCCCTTGTCGTGTGGAAGATGGTTCTCTTGTTCATCTCTTTCTTCTCTATAGCTGCAGTAGTCTACGAATGGGCTTGGCTGGATGCGAGTGGTCTCACAATTTTGGGCCTGTCGCTATTTGTAGGTTTTAATTGGGGGGGCTCCACGCCTCAGTTAGGAGAAGCCCAGATGACCCGGGACATAATTGCAGGCATTGGGACGTTGGTTGTTCTTTTCGCATTGGGTATCTACTTCCCTTTGGGTATCTTCTGAGGTGATATGAAATGATAATCTATGACTATGGAGCCTGTTCCGGTTGCCAGGATTGTTTGAATGTATGTCCGAGGGGGGTCTGGGGCTTTAACGAGAGCACAAGAAAAGCAGAGATAATCAAGCCGAAGAAGTGCATTGACTGCACCTCCTGTGAGTTTCAGTGTCCTGCACGCGCAATCAGGATTGAGAGGCCAATTATTCCAAAGAGCCCACAAATCATCGGACTACCCGATTAGTCTAGGACTCCAGATTGGACAGTTTGGATTTCTTCGTCCGATAACAAACATTTTATCATGCTATTCAACCGATGCGCCTTGTTACGTCGGAGTGGACAAAGGAATGGCAGAGTCTGCTACAAAGCCGGTTGTAATCATCGGTGCAGGTATTGCAGGGATGCGTGCTGCACTTGATCTCGCTGAGATGGGCGTCCAAGTATATATGGTCGAGAAGTCCTCCTCCATCGGAGGTCATATGTCCCAACTGGACAAGACATTCCCCACTCTCGACTGCTCAATGTGCATTCAAGGACCATGGATGGTTGACTGTTCTCGTCATCGCAATATTGAGATCTTGGCTTATTCTGAGGTCACGGATGTATCCGGGGAGGCTGGTGACTTCATGGTCAAGGTCCTTAAACACACCAGAAGGGTCGACATGGACAAATGCACAGGCTGCGGGGATTGTGAGAGGGTCTGTCCAATTGAGGTTAGGAACGAGTACGATATGGGTCTTAAGATGAGGAAAGCCGCCTATATTCCGTTCCCACAGGCTGTACCCAATATTGCAACTATTGACATGGAGAACTGCATCGAGTGTATGACCTGTGTCAAGACCTGCAAGGCAGAAGCTATTGACTTTGAGATTCCTGATGAGATTGTCAAAATCAATGCAGGATCAATAATTGTTGCCACAGGTTACAACTTGCTTGATGCTGCATCTGTGCCAGAGTATGGCTATGGGCGATTTCCAAATGTGGTGACTGCACTTGAGTACGAACGAATGGTTTCAGCCAGCGGTCCCACGAAAGGGATTGTGATGAGGCCATCTGATGGAAAGGAACCGCATCGTATCGCGTTTATTCAATGCGTAGGCAGCCGAGATGTAAACCATTGTGCCTATTGCTCCAGAATCTGTTGTACTTATGCAACCAAGGAGGCAATCATCACCAAAGAGCACACTCCTGAGGTCCACATCGATATCCTCTACAATGACATGCGCGCATTCGGAAAGGGTTTCGAAGAGTTTGTGGTTAGGGGCGAAACCGAATATGCCATTAACTACGTCAAGGGGCTTCCCAGCTATATCACTGAGGACCCCGAAACTCAGAACCTGATTGTCAGACATAGTGATGCGAAAGGGCACGAGGTTCTGAAGGACCGCTATGATCTTGTAGTTCTCTGTCCCGCAATGGTGCCAAACAAGAATAATGAATTGATGGAGAAGCTTGGGATAAAGCTCGATCAATATGGTTTCATTGAGGGGAAGGGTGACGGGATTGATTCTGTCCAGACTGGTGTTCCAGGAGTGCACATGTGCGGAGCTTGTAATTTTCCCAAGGACATCCCTGACTCCGTTGCCCAGGGAAGCGCAGCTGCCGCGATGGCTACCATGGATATCGTATTGCCAGAGGCATCAGAAAGCGAGGCACTTACAGAAGCAGATCTGGAGCTTATTGCTGCAGAGCCCCGGATTGGAGTTATTATCTGTTCCTGCGGAATCAACATCGCTGGGACAGTAGATGTTGCGGAAGTCACAGAATATGCAAGCACACTGCCCGGAGTAGTCTATTCCGAGAATCTTCTCTATTCATGTTCATCAGACGCTCAAGATGTAATCAAGGAGGCCATTAAGGAGCATAACCTCAACCGTCTAGTTGTCGCGTCTTGCACACCTCGAACTCATGAACCTCTCTTCAGAGCAACCATTGAGGAGGCCGGACTCAACAAGTATCTGTTCGAGCTCGCAAACATCCGAGAACACTGTTCGTGGGTGCATCAAGCTGCAAAGGATGAGGCAACCTCCAAGGCAAACGACCTTGTTCGGATGTCTGTTGCACGAGCAAGGCTTCTGGAGGCCCAGCAGGAAGCAGTCACCACGGTCGAGCCCACTGTGCTTGTCATAGGTGCTGGTGTTTCTGGGATGGCTGCTGCAGATCTGATAGCACAGAAGGGCTTCAAAGTAGTACTTGTCGAGAAGGACGATAAGGTTGGTGGCTTCCTGAATGAACTTCGAACAATCAACTTCGACCATCGACCAAGCGAGGAAGTTGTGAAGGAGTTCGAAGCAGCCATAACAGGCAATCCAAATATTGAGCTGATGCTGAACGCTGAGGTCATCGAGGCTAAGGGCTCGGTTGGCGACTTTGATGTCACAATAAAGGCAGGAAAGCAGGTGCAAGAGCTCAAGGTAGGAATAGTCATAGTTGCCACAGGTGCCACACAGCTTGAGGAAAAGGGCCTCTATGGTCTAAAGAAGTTGGACAATGTTATTACTGAGGTCGAGTTCAATCAGAAGATAGCAAACGGCGAAGGAATCGAGGATGGCCAGACCTTTGCCATAATTCATTGCGCAGGCTCTCGTGAAGAGGAGTCGCTTGAGGGAGCTCGAACCTGGTGTTCTGGTATCTGCTGTACTATTGCTTTGGAACACACTCTAGAACTACTTGAGAAGTATCCCAATTCACGTGTATTTCATCTGTATCGAGACATCAGAGTATCCTATAAAGGAGAGGACCGATACAGAGAGGCTCGAGAGAAGGGAGTTGTGTTTATCAGATTTGATCAAGCTACGCAACCCAATGTGAAGAAGGGCAAAGACAAGGCGCTACGAGTAGAGGTCATGGACCAAGTGTTCGGCGCTGAGGTGGCATTTGATGTTGACCATGTCGTTCTCTCAACTGCAATGATTCCTCGTGAGAAGAACAAGGATGTTTCCGAGCTATTCAAGGTTCCACTAAACATGTCGGGATTCTTCATGGAGGCGCATCCCAAACTTAGACCTGTGGATTTCCAGACCGACGGTGTTTTCGTGGCAGGGACCGCTACTGCTCCAAAGACGATAGCTGAATCTGTTGCTCAGGGTAGGGGTGCTGCATCAAGAGCCCTGATACCTCTGGCCAGTGGCATTCGGAAGGCTGAGGCCATTGTGTCTGTTGTTGACCCTGAAGTCTGTGTTGGTTGCGGTACATGTGAGATAAACTGTGCCTATAATGCGATTGAGGTCGTACCTGGTGATGGTGGTTCTGACTATGCAGTTTCAAATCCAGTGCTCTGTGCTGGCTGTGGTAAGTGTGCGGCTGGATGCCCAGCTGGGGCTATCACCATGAAACATTTCACAGATGACCAGATACTGGCACAGATCCGTTCGGCTCTACAAGACATGCCTCCCACTGAGTCAAGGATTCTTACAATACTCTGTAATTGGTGCTCTTATGCCGGGGCTGACAGTGCAGGAGTTTCACGCTTCCAGCAACCCACCACCGTACGTGACATCCGAGTGATGTGCACAGGTCGAGTCAGCGTGACTCACATTCTCGAAGCCTTTAGACTGGGCGCTGACATGGTATGGATTTCTGGTTGCCATTTTGGAGATTGTCACTATGTTGATGGCAACGTGTCCTTTGAGCGTAGATATGCTATTGCAAAGAAGATCATTGAGAAGGCAGGGTTAGAGCCTGAGAGACTCCAGTTCACGCAGATCAGTGCGAGTGAAGGTCCAATATGGGCTGAAACTGTAAAGAAGCTGACAGAGGTCGCTGACAAACTGGGCCCGAGCCCACTAAGACCAAGGAGGCGATAAGATATGACTGAGTCGTGGGGCCAGTTCAAGTCTTTTGAGGGAAAGAAGTTCGATACACTAGATGCAGAGTTTACAAAGGAGGTTTCCAAGCTACTTGGTGGCAAGGACCTCACGGCTTGTTTCCAGTGTGCCAAATGCAGCGCAGGATGTCCAGTTAGTGATAAGGTCAACATTCAGGTCCATGAGTTGATGCGAATGCTTCTCTTTGGACTCAAGGAAGTCTTGGAAACAGACATGGTCTGGCTATGCACAACCTGCTATACTTGCCAGGAGCGATGTCCTCAGGGCATCGACATCACTGACATCATCTTTGGTCTCAAGAACATGGCATTCAAGAAGAAGATAACACCACCTGGCTATGTAGCTGCTAGGAAGTCATTGTATGACTCTGGCAAACTGTACGAGCCCACAGAATGGGAACGTGAGGACCTCGAGCTTGATGATGTGCCTGAATTGAATGTCGAGGACACGCGAAAAGTCTTGGACAAAACTGGTCTGATGAAGTTGGAGGAGGGCGAGTGATATGACCCAGACCTATGAAGTATTCCTCGGGTGTGCCATCCCCAACCGGTTCAATAACTATGAGGCCTCTATGCGTGCTGTTGCTAAGCAGCTAGATGTGAAGCTTATTGACTTCGATGGCGCATCCTGCTGCGGTACAGTAGTCTTGAAGTCGATAGATGAAAACAGCTGGCTCTCGATGTCGGGTAGGAACATAGCATTAGCCGAGAGTAGAGGTCATGACATAGTCACTCCCTGCAATGGCTGCTTCGGCTCACTAAAGGACACCGACCATGTGCTTCATGATGATGAAAAATACCGAAAGATGGTCAACAATGCTCTAAAGCCCTTGGGACTTGAATACAGTGGCAAAGCCAAGATCCGTCATTTTGTTGAGGTTCTCTATGACATGAAGGATGAAATAAGAGATAAGATAGTTAAACCCCTCACAGGGCTGAAGATCGCATTTCATCCTGGTTGTCATCTCATCCGACCTTCAAATGTTGCAGAGTTTGATGACCCTGAGCTACCAAGCAAGGTCGATGAGATTTTGGAGCTCACCGGAGCCAAGAGTGTGCCCTGGGGCCTCAAGCTAGCATGTTGTGGGTCTCCTCTTCTAATTACGAGCGAGGATGTGGCAACAAGAATCCTCACAGAAAAGATGATCTCGGCCAAAGAGGCTGGGGCCAATGTTCTCGTCACGAACTGCCCCGCGTGTCACACGCAATTTGATGTCCAGCTGATTGGACTGAAAGACGAAAAGGGTGAGTCGATTGAGCTTCCTGCCATGTTTGTTACACAGATTCTAGGATTAGCAATGGGGCTAGATCCTGAATCCCTAGGTACAGAACTGAACAGGATTTCTCTAGATCCAATCAGTGAAATCTTAGGTATTTGAATTGGCACCTCAGGCCTGCTAAATGGGTCAGACAGATAAGGAGCTACTTTTTCATCTTGCTGTCACCATAGAACACTTCACCCAGGCGTTTCATGGCATCGCGAACACTTTCTTTATTCCCGCTCACCTGCAGATGCCTATCACCGTCCAAAGAGATGAGCACTCCGCAGTCTTCAGCAATCTCAGAAACAATCTCAACCGGAGTCTCCTCTGGCAGTCGAATTCTGAAGAAACCAATGTCCTTCTCCCTTGGAATATCTGAGATCGGAGTCTGATCGTTATCCAGAGGGCTTTCTTCTTCATCAAGAGCAATCTGAAACCTGATTTCCCAGGTCTGCCTATACTCGACGCCTTCTTCTTTCTCTGCCCAAACCATCAAAGCTTCTCGGATGCCTAGAATCTTGGTTTCCATCTCTATCCTGAGCTTTTCATCACCCTGATCTGACTCATTCAGTTCACTCCTGAAACTCGACAGGTATTCAATCACCATCTTTGAGTTCCGAAGGTCAGCATACGTAAGGTCGGGTATGAACACACCCTTCTCTCGCAGCTCGCCCAAGAGATTGTTCAGTACGGTCCATCCAGCACGAAGGCCATGAATCGTGACCATGAGTTTCACTCCTTTAGCATCTCTTCAATCTGTTCCAGGAAGCTATGCTCCCGCCACCACCTAAGGTCGCGTGCTCCCGTGGGGCATATGGCCGTGCAAGCTCCACAGCCTTCACATGCCATCTCGTTGGTCACACTCTTTTTGACTCCAGGTTCGACCTCAACCATCGAAACAGCATCATAGGGACATATTTCGGAGTAATGACAAAGATCACAACCCACACACAACTCCTCATCAACATCTGCGGTGAGAAGTTCAATCTTCACAGTCCCGAGGTTAAGAGGAGCAGTAGCCTCGCTGGCGGCACCCCTTGCTTGATTTATGGAGTCGGCAACGTTTTTCGCAAAGGTGGTCCCGAGGAATACGCCTGGTACAGTTGTTTCTACAGGTCTGAACTTCATATGCATCTCAAGTAGAAACCCATCAGGTCCACGATTGATTCCCATTGCTCTTACAAGCTCATTGACATCGTGCGGTGCTTCGAGTCCAACAGCTAGCACCACCATGTCGGTCTTAATTTTGAAAGTTTCCTGGGATAGGGTGTCACAGATAGTGACTATCGCCTCATCGCCTTCAGGAGCCTTCTCAACAGTCACTGGATTCTCTCGCACCCACCTCAGATAGGTAACACCCTTCTTTCGGTTCTCTCGCCACATTTCTTCCATTCCGTTTGCAAAAGGTCGAATATGCTCCTTGTATGCTGAGAATATCTTGATGTCTGGGTACAGCTCCTTCAGCTCATGTTGTACTGCTATGACTGCAGAGCAGCAGACCCGTGAACAATGCCGATTTCCCTCTCCAGGTGTCTGTCTTGATCCTACGCAATGAATGAATACTGGATTCTTGGGAGGTTTCTTCAACTCACCTTTCTTCAACATCTTCTCAAGATCGAGAGTTGTCATGACCCCTGGGACCTCTCCCCATCCAAATTCTCCTTGTTTCGGTTCGTACGTTTCAGTTCCCACAGCAATTACCATTGTTCCAATTGTACAGGATTCTGCTTCACCAGTTTCTGTGTTCTCTACTGTGATGACGTAGTTTCCATATGTTCCATCTCTCTTGACAACCTTGGTGTTGAGTAGTACTTTGATTCTTTCAGCTTTCTCAACCTGTCCCCTGAGGCTGTCTACTAGCTCTTGAGCAGAATTCATTTCTGGGAATAAAGTGTGAAGTTCGTTGAGTCTCCCGCCCAAGGTTCCCTGCTTCTCTACTAGGAACACATCAAAGCCTTTTCTTGCGATGTCTAGGGCCGCGGTCATTCCAGAAACCCCGCCGCCAACAACCATAACAGCCCTGGTGACGTTGACCTCCTTAAGCGGCACAATCTCGTTGTTCACAGCCTTGGCAATTGCACTCCTAATCATGTCTTGCGCTTTTTCCTGAAGGATGTCTGGTGGAGCTTTGGCATTTACGAGCGTAAGCTGCTCTCTTAATCCTACAGGACCTACAAGATAGTAGCCTGAGAGACCTGCAGCCTCCAAAGCACTACGGAATGTCTGCTCATGTTGCAGTGGCGAACATGATCCAACAACGACACGGTTAAGCTTATGTTCTAGAATCGCATCCGTGACCAGTTGCTGCCCAGGATCACTGCACATGAAGATGTAGTCCGTTGAATAGGCAACATTGGGCAGGTCCTTAGCCCAATCAGCCA
>LRSK01000258.1 GCA_001563325.1 Candidatus Thorarchaeota archaeon SMTZ1-83 | reverse complement strand
TCTCGGGATAGACCCACCATTGGTATCCGTACTGCGTGCCGCCACCGGTCGAAACGTGGCCTATTCTGGATGCGTTCACCCAATATTCTGGAATAACCTGTACTCCATCCCAGGAACCGTTGTTGAGGAATAGAAAGCCAAACTTGGCCAGGTCCCGGGGACAGGCCCTTAGTCCGCTCCCACCGAACAAGACACCCTGTGGGTCAGTATCCCACTCAACATCCCCCGCCCCGATGGGTTCACCAAGTCTTGTCGAGATAAAATCAAAGTATTCCTCGGTCCCACCAGTGATGTTGTGAAGGATGGCTGAGAGAATGTGAGTTGTCCCCGAGTTGTAGTTCCATACCTGTCCTGGGTAATCTTCCATGGGTTTGTCCAGCACGTACTGAATCCAGTCAGCACTGTTGTACATCAGATTGAAGTCATTACTGGGGCTACTGTAGGGCACGTCAAGTTCGTTCCACTCGAGACCTGACGTCATCGTCAACAAGTGTTCTATGGTGATGTTGTCTTTTCGAGGGTCAGGATTGGCGAATGTCCTGTTCGGGAAGAAGCTTAGTATCTTCTGGTCAACCCCTGTGAGCAGACCCCGCGCGAGTGCAATGCCGACGAGGGATGAGATCACGCTCTTTGTGCACGAGTATACTTCGTGCCACGTGGTTTCGTTGTAGGCGGGGTTGAGATACTCCTCAACAACCAGGTACCCATTGTGCACTATCAAGACAGAGTCGATACTGTAGTTCTCCTCTGTGATGTTGTCAAACATGGAGTTGAGCCTGGTCTCGTTCATTCCTACGTAGTGCGGCGGCAGCTGCACCCATCTCCCTGTAGGCCAGTAATCTCTTACTACGCCTGTGGTAGTTACAGCACAAACAGTGGGCCCAACCAGTGGCACTAGTAGAAACATGGCGATGAATGTGAGTGTATAGGCGTGCTTCACTTTGATTCACTCCACTTCAAGCCGACCAATCCGCCTCATTAGGTTTGTCTATCACAGCAATCTGCGAGTCTACTCAGGACGATGCTGGCCACGTATCTTTCTTGAAACGCAATACCGACAGGGGTCGGCCATAGAGCCAAATCAAAAGCTGCCTAGTCAGTCGAATATGACATCATTGACAGAGGAGCTGAAGAAGAAAGCCCTTGACCTTGGCTTTGTAGCCGTGGGGATCTCCAAACCGTGTATGTTGCACGACCTACCATACGGACACGTGCGTCAGATCAAGGAGCTTGTCAAACCTGCTGATGAAATGCCATCTGTGAAGTCTGTGATAATCATGGTCTTTCACGTCTGGGATGACATATTTCACACATCGCTCGATCCTCCGGAATGGCATGGCTATGGATTGCACTCGCCTGATGAGAAGATTGAGAGCTACTTCTTTGGTTCCGCGATAATGAGAAACATGGCGTGGGAGATTGTCTCTTTCCTGCAGGCCCGAGGCTTCGAGTCAAAGATCTCCTTCAACATCCCGCTCAAGACAACAGCTATCAAGTGTGGTCTTGGAAGTCAGGGGAAGAACACGCTGCTGGTGACTCCTACGTACGGGCCAAGGGTGAACCTGGTGTCAGTTCTCACGGAGGCTGAACTTGACGCAGATTCACCGTTTGAGTATGATCAATGTGGAGATTGCCAGCTCTGCCTTACTGCATGCCCCACGAAGGCCCTGGAACCTTACAACCTAAAGATTGAGCACTGCATGACATACTCGGCAGAGACCCCCTGTACTGACGATGTTCCGGAACGTGTGAGAGAAATGGAGCGAAAGCTCATTCGAAGACCTACTGCGAACACGTACATAGAGTGCTCGAAGTGCATGGATGTTTGTCCTATTGGACGACAGGCGTGACGCCATCGGCTGACTGCGTTTCTTGCCTTCGCACTATGACGTTCGTTCTTTGCGGTAGCTATCGAATCCTATGACAGTAATGGCTGCAACCAAGACTACCAGCGTTCCTTCGTATGCCAGCATGACATCGATTCTCCCCACGATTTGAACCGCATGTGCAGCGTATTCGATCCCGGCATTCTCCAGCTCAACTAGAACGTAGTCGTCATATTCAAGCCGCACCTCATCCGGATTGCCCTCTACTGTGAAGGTCAGGCTGGTTGTGCCGTTTATCCAGACGTAGCCCTCGTAGAGAATCTCGCCGGAAACTCGGTCATAGGGGAAGTCCAGTTCCAGCTCGTTGTCAGCAGCTACGAACTTGGAACCGAACACTGTGATAGGCACACGTTGAGCATATGGATATGGGTTCGAGTCTTCATTCAGGTCCTCAACGGTAACTGACAGAATGTGATCGCCAGCATTGTATATGACCTCGGAAATCGAGTAGTCAGGGAGACGTGGATTGTCAAAGAAGGGTAGGAAGAACCAGTCCAGAGACCCACCTACCGCCACTTCCATGCACTCCTGCAGTGCAGAAAGCGTACCGATTCCGAAGTAAGTTGTCTTGAAGAAAAGACTGAGCCCTGCCACGAAATCCTCATGGCCTATCTCCACTCTAAGCCTCTCCAATATCAGAGGTGCCTTGGTATAGTCGACATAACCCACAAGTTCCGGCCTATCGTAGTTTGACTGGTTCAAAGCCGAGTCTATTCCATTTTCAGCGTAGAAAGTCCTGGATACATCCAGATATCGATAGTATTGATAGGCCTCCCAATTGCCATGATAATACTCACCGTAGTAGGAGTGTGACCAACAAGTCAGACCTTCGTCAAGGAATCCCCAGTCGATGGCATCAGTCCCCACAATCTGAGACCACCACTGGTGCGCCACCTCGTGAATGACGACGAGTTTGAGATACCAACTGGGGCGCAATCCATCTCTGATTAGCGTGAGAACAAGATTTGTCGCATAGACTTGGCATGGGTACTCCATCCCTCCGTAGAATGCGTGCTGTTCCACAATGTTCAGAGTTGAATACGGATAGATGCCGTACGTGTCGTTGAGTAGCCTGAGAGTGTTATTGGACCACTGCACCACATCATTCTCCCACTCCCAGGAGTTCTCCAGGTAGTAACTTGTGATATTGACATGTCCAACTTTGATGGATTCCACTCTGTAGTACTTGGAGGCAGAGAATGTGACCTCTCTAACAGGAAGTCTAGCGTTGTAATGATAGGTAGTGTTCACACCATCATTGTGTACGTCGATTAGCTCACCGGTTGCAGCGATGGTCATGTTCTCAGGAACTTCCACGAGAAAGTCATAGAACGCCATGTCGTGGTAGAATGGATCCCCATAGTCAACGTAGAGGTCGGTGTTCCATCCGTCCAGCTCATCATAGACACACGGCATGGGATAACAGCTAGCGAAGGTGTAAATCCTGGCATGGGCCGCATCCAAGCCCTGGGCGTTCGCTCGGTCTTGGCCATCTGGTAGAGTTGTCACGAATGATATCCGAAATGAGCTTCTGCTGCCGGACCCGACTGGAGCAGGGAGATCGACCCACATGACCTGACCATTCGGCTCTATGCTATGGGATAGTATTACTGGTGAAGGTCCAGTGGTCGTCACATTCAGAATCTCAATATCACCCTGCCTGGAATCGAACTGCATTCCTGATGCATAGAGGTGGAACGGGATGCTCGCAAACGAGATCGGGTCATTGTTGTAGTAATCAACAGTGAGGTTTCCTGCAACCGTACATTGAACCTCATCGAGTCTGACAGAGAGACTCAGGTTTGAGAACTCTACTCCAGTGAAGTTTCCTTTGGAGAACCTCTCATAGTCGTCCAGTGCGGTCTGGCTTTGAGTGAACACTCGGTCTGGACCGCTTGCCTCACCTTGATGAAGGGGCTGGGTTGATTCTAGCCCGCCCGGAAGAAGGCAAGTCGATAGGAATAGGATGAAGATTGAGAGTACTACGGCCGTCCTCGTTGCCATCACCGCCAGTGAGTTTGAGAAGGATGCGACGACGTAGTATAAGGCTAGCTGTCTTAGCAAGAGACGCTCAATGATGAATGCATGTGAAGTTTTGATGAATTGGCCGTTTGTTTAGATTATCGACTTACGCGTAGTACTTTTCTCCACTTTTCGTTGCACACATGTGTCCATTGAGTGGGCCGGAAATCTGGGCTAAGACGAAGAAATATCATATGAAACCCAGAGTCATGTCTGGACAAGGTGTCCATATGTACGAAAGTGTGCCACCGACCGGTACGGGACGGTTTGACCCTCCAGATGAGGGTATGTTGCCTGGTGAGAGCATTGTATGGACTCGGAGGGCGGGAACTGGCTTCTGGATAATCTTCCTTGGCCTGCTTTTCGCGATGGGCGCTCCTCTGATTACATTTCTGAGTCTGGATGCCCATGAGTTACTCCTCGCTGCGATGTTTGGCTCTTTGACCATAATCGGTTTCGTTGTCCTAGTAGTCATGCTAATCAATGTGAGAAGAACTAGGTACTATCTCACTACTGACAGGATTATTGAGGCTAGGGGCAGCAAGATCGTCAGAGCCGTTCCGCTGGACCACTTCACGGGAAAACCCCTAGGCCAGTTTATCGAATCAAGAGTAACGCACTCCAGCAACAATCAGCCTGTCTATGGGATTCGCATCTACGACCCTGTTTCGGATGAGGTGGTCGAACTGAAGGGCCTGGATCCCACTTCGGCAAGGGCATTCGAGAGAATCGGCGAGACTGTCGAGTGTCCCTATTGTGGCTTCAACAATACAGCGCTGCGTTCTCAATGCAAGAACTGTGATGCTGTGATGTAGTACAGTTGACCTGGACTCGCCATATCACGTCTACTACGAACTCGTTCTCGTAGCGAAGTAGTAGGCAATCACAGAGGCCACGAAACTTCCCAGCACTCCCATGATCGCGTTGAACTTGTCTATCTCAATGAAGTTGAACACAGTCATCAGGACAACCAGTGTGAATAGCACCATTATCCATATGGCTAGCACGCCTCTCACATAGGTGCGAAGCCTCAGTAGTCGGGCAACACTCTCACCTGCATTCTGTAAGGCATCAACCACCGTCCGAATCAGAGTCTCGTTTATCATGATGATAAACGCAATCCCTATCCCAAGTCCAATTCCAAGTGAAAAGATCAGTGCCGTCACTGTGTCTGTAAGTAGCCAAAGGAAAGCCACTGCGACTGTGAGCAACCAACCCACGACAAGCCATCCAACCAGGCCCGCCCACATCTGCAATCTGTCTTCAGTCATCTTCCTTACCTTCCCCTGCATCCCCAGTCACAGACTCTCAGTTCTCCCTAAAAGGTCTTCTTTCCAGATGCGCTATATGGATCATCTCTAAGCCCTCGAAGAGATTGAGGCCCTCAGGGCATTCAGATCAATGATTCGCGCAAGTACGTCTATCTCCAATGCCTTCTCAAAGCACACCTTCGCCTCTTGCTTTCGACCCAGCTCGTTGAGAATTGCCCACTTGGCGACCCATGCATCAGCATGTTTCGAATCTGCTTCGAGAGCGCTGTCAAGGCATTCCATTCCCTCTTCTAGCCTACCCAGGATGGCCAGAACCAGTCCCTTTTTGTACCATGCCTCTGAGTGGGTCGGATTTAATCCTAACGCCTTTTCGAGGCAGTCCATTCCCCCCTCCATTTCACGCTGCTCAATAAGAGTTGTACCCTTGCAGAACCATGCATCAGCGTGTTCCGGATCAATCTTCAGTGCCTTGTCAAAACACTTCATTCCCTCTTCGAATCTGCCTTCGGCAACGAGAAACAAACCCTTAGTGTTCCAAGCCTCCGCGAACCTTGGGTTCACCTGCAGTACCATCTCAATCTGGGTCAAGGCTTCTTCCACATGACCAAGTCTGAACAGAAAGCCTCCCTTCAAGAGCAGGGCTCGTGCGTGTCTTGGGTTGATTCTCAATGCCCTGTCGAGGCACTCAATGGAACTAGTGTACTCTCTCAAATCACCTAGAACGCCTCCCTTGTTAACCCATGCCTCAGCAAGTTTCGGGTTGAGCTCTATTGCCCTATCGAAGTATTCTATGCTCTTTTTTCTGCGGTCCAGATCGGCAAGAAGTGCTCCCATGTTGATCCACGTGTAGGGGGTCTCTGGGTTTATTTCAAGCGCCCTCTCGATGCATTGAAGGGACTCCTCTGGTCGGTCCAGTCTAAATAGAGCCGTGCCTTTGCCAACCCAAGCAGCATCAAATAGTGGGTCCATGACCAGGGCTCCATCAAAACATCCTACCGCCTCCTCGTGTTTCCCCAGATTGCTCATGGAAATGCCTCTGTTATAGAGTTCCTTTGCGGACAATCTTCCGAGGGTGCTCTTTGCTTCGGGAACCTGCCCAAACTCACTTCGATAGACAACCATGAGTTGCTCTCTAAGCCCCTCGAAACTCTGCTGCCTGTTCTCTGGCCTCTTCTCCAAGCATCTTAGGACTATCGCCTCTAGCGTTTCTGGTATCATAGGATTGATTTCGCGAGGCGGCTTGGGCAATACTTCTCGATGATGATGCTCATAGAAGCGCCATCTCTTTCTGGGGTTCTGCTCGGTCGTTAGAAACGGTGGGAGTCCAGTGAGCATCTCGTATAGGGTGACACCAAAGGAGTAGATGTCCGACCTCGTATCCACATCCATTCTGTGGAACTGCTCAGGAGACATGTACTCAAGAGTACCGCCAATCCTCTCCTCAGTCGGCATGCCGAGCACCCTCACAAGGCCAAAGTCCGTTACCTTCAGAATGCCCTTCTCATTGAGCATTATGTTCTCAGGCTTGATATCCCTATGGACAATCCCTCTCTGTTCTCCATGCAACGCGACGCTGTTTGCATATATCATGCCGTGGCAGAACTGAACAGCCATCGAAAGTGCCTCAATGACTCCAAGATGTCCTTGCGAGAGTCGGTTTCTGAGGTCCCCGCCATCAACGTACTCCATGAAGATGTGTGGTTTGTAGTCAAGTTCTGAAACGTAGAATGCCTCGACGACATTCTCATTATTGCCCAGCTTTATCCACACCTCTGCCTCTCGATAGAAGTCTGCCACAATCTCGTCGGCCTCTTCATCACCGACTTTGAAGAACTCGTCCTGGAAGCTCTTCACGGCCACGACACCTCCAGCTCCGTGATCATAGACAATGTAGACGATGCCAAAGCCACCTGTCAACACTTTCTGGATGGTGTAGGCTTCTCCATAGGGGTCTCTTACCACATCTCCCTCGCGGTACTCCACACGACAACCTCGGCTTGGATGGTCAATACTGACTATAAAGATGATTTGATTGGAGTTCTTTTACCAATGTTGAGTGCTTGCCTGGAGCGTCTTTCCTTCATGGTATTGGCTTCCACTCGTCAGAGAAGCAAGAATCATCGCTGTCCAGATAATCAAAAAAACTATAAATCAAAACAATGGCGTGTCAGCCGGTCGTCGTGGTGGTGGCACAGGAGAGTATACACCAGAGGTCTGAGCGTCGTGCGATTCAGATAATCACCGACGCCGTGTTTGGGCTAGCCATCGGCCTTGCGGCGTTCAGTCTTACAGAGTATGAGATCAGTGCCATAGAAGATGTCTATTTCGCCATAGGCTTCTTCTTCCTTACATTCTTCTTCATCAGCCTTTTCTGGGTCTGGGTGCGACGGTTCTTCGAGGATTATCCCATCCTAGGAGGGGCGATAGCCGGGATTCTCTACATCCTCTGCTTCCTTGTTGCCATTCTCCCATTCATAATGCGTCTGTTCTTCACAAGCCTGTCGGGAGGCACAGAGGAGGTGGCTATAGTTGCACAGCAGTGGCTCTACCCTTTGGACATGGGTACAATCAGCATCTTGGTAGCGTCATTGCATATGCTCTTTCTGAAACAAGGAAGGGGCAAAGTGCCTTGGGATGAATACAAGCACATGGTAACCGACGGCTATGCAGCCTTTGTCTTTGCCGGGGGTTTCCTCCTCTCAGCTATAGCGCCCGCCACTCTTACGCTGGCAGACCTTCTCTTCTTCCCGATTCCAAGCCCCTTCGCAGAGCTGAACGCCAAGTTTGGAGTCTGGTTCATTCTGGTATTCATAGCCGCAATCGTGTACGTGCCTGTAGAGCTGGCACTGAGAAGAATGGAGCGGACATATGAGTATCGAGAATGAAGAAACGGAACTCGAGTTCTGAATGTGCCGCTTCATGGACGACCGCGGCTATCGATGCCAGAGGGCAGATGTAAACACCAATGACTTGGGAATATCTGCCCCTGCCTCCGCTAGACCTCTAGCAACTCAAGCTGCTTGGATTAATAAGGAGCAAGGAACTAGACCTCCGACCTGCTGCGTGCTAGAGGAAGGGAAGAATCATGAATCTGTTCGACATAATGTGGACTGACATTCTCAGGGATACCATGCCCTGGGCTGATCAGTTCTTCCTCGCCGTGACAGAGCTAGGAGGTTCAAACGCATACCTGTTGATTCTTGTGCTTGGTTTCTGGGCGGTCAAAAAGCGAGAAACCATCATCTTCGGGCTGATTTACTTGTTCTCTGGAGCGGTCAATTTCTGGTTGAAGGGCACGTTTGCGAACCCACGTCCGCCTGTCTCTGATTGGCTTCCCGGTGCCACTGCATCCGGCTATAGTCTACCTAGTGGTCATGCGCAGAGTTCCACTGTTGTCTACAGTTGGCTGAGTATCAAGTTGAAGAAGTGGTGGGTAGCTGTGGTGTTTGTGACAATTATAGTCCTAATAGGTCTGTCAAGGATCTACCTTGGTGTTCACTGGTGGAGGCTCGAGACGCCAATCAGCGTATTCCTATCCAGATACAGTCGTGATGTCCTCTATCTGTCCCTCCTAGTCCTCGGTATCGCGGCAACAGCAATCACTGACCTAGTCTTCACTGCTCCAGGTGACGACTTCGGTTCTACAGGCGGTCTGATAGTAGGATTCGCCATTGGACTCTGGCTGGAAGGTAGGTTCGTCAATTTCACAACTGAGGCTAAGAACGGCCAGAGATGGCGTGTAGTACTGCGTGTGGTCCTGGGGATTGTTCTCGTACTCGTCTTCATGTATGGCTTGCCACTCCTCCTTCCTACTGGCACATGGTTTCGGTTGATTCGATATGCGGTTGTAGGATTCGTGGGTTCATTCCTGTGGCCTCTAATCTTCGATAGGATTGGCCTGTAGCTGGTTATATCAAGCCTGCATCGAATAGACCAAGAAACCATAGTGTTCAGACCCATATTTCCTGAAGATGTCAATCTCCCTTTGGTTCATGTCCAACACGGCTCTCTTCTGCTTGTCATTGGCGTATTCGTTTCTTAGCTCCCCGAGGATTTCCTCAAGAGGTCCGTAGCAGTTTTCCCAAGAGTCTGAATCAGGGATTCTGAGGGTGCCTAGGAGCCTATATCCCGCCTTGAGAATTGTGTCCTGAACCTCATCTTGTGTCATTACGGACGGATAGACGTGCTCCCAATAGTCCTTGGCTTCGATTGGGGCATTATCATCAAGTCTAACCAGGAGAGAGATGACCAGATATCCGCCGGGCTTGAGGAATCTACGCCACTCCTTAAGCGCAGTCTCGAAACCAACCGCAAAAACGACACTTTCGGCCCAAATCAAGTCAAACGAGTCTTCCTCGAAGTCCATAGATCTAAGGTCCTTCCTTATGGTCTCAATTCGTTCGGCCAGGCTTTGTACTATTGCTCTCTCCCTAAGGATGTCAAGAAAGGTCTGATTTATGTCGAGGGCGAATACTCTTCCTCCTGAGATTCTAGCTAGCTCAATAGATGTCATTCCCGTACCGCATCCCACATCCAAGATAACTGGCCTCTTTGGCAGCTCCAGCGCGGCGTACACTCTCCTTGCGGTTTCAGGAGACCCCGGACCAAGCTTGGGTAGGTCCTTGTAGATTTCTGTGAGGAAGTCCTCTGTCATCAGTTCCACGGAGTCCTTTGCCGAACAATAGTCAATGCGGTTTATGAAGTCACTGAAGTCCCCTCGTTGAACCGATGAAGACATATCGGACAAGGTCCCTTCCCAGATTGGAGTCTCGAGATGCTCACAGAATCACGTGGAAGAAGGTGGCTACTCAGCTATGCAGTCACATTCTTGGTTCTTGTCATCTTCTTGAGCATTGCATTGTTGGTACAGGGATATTGGAAGGGAATCAACGAGTTTCTTGGCGACGTTATTGGGCTTAGAGTGAATTATGTGATGCTGATTGCAGTATTTTCCGTTTTACCTCTAGTCTATTCACTGGTTCTGATGGTAGGCTCACTTAGAATCCTGGTCCGAAATGATCACGTACGACCCCGCAGGCTGAATAAGATTCTACCTCCTACATTGAGTCTGCTATACTTGCTGATCTTCTTTGCTCTAGCATTGCTCTGGGGTGATGACCGTGTTCTTCTCTTTGAGGCGTTGGAATACTTGAGCCCCTTCATCATCGTTAGTGTCCAGACGGTGCTAGTTGTCACAGCCTATGTTGTCGCTCCATCCTTCGTCGCCGCCATGCAGGCCATTCAGAGTAGCACAACACGGAGAAAGGCAAGAGCGGGACTCGTGGTCATGGTATTGCTGGCCACCTATGTTGCAGCCTTTGTGACCCCATTTTTCCTTGTCCCATCAAACGTCACGCGGGGTCTTCAGTCCATGAAACCGCTGACGATAGGTCATAGGTGTGGAGCTGCCCTTGGACCAGAGAACACACTGGAAGCTGCAGAGGCGTCTCTTCTTCACGGAATCTCAGGCATTGAGGTCGATGTGCGCATAAGTCTCGATGGTGTGCCCTTTCTGATGCACGATGATTCATTGGAACGTACAACAGATGTGGCTGATGCGTTTCCTGGTCGGGAGACTGAGGATGCCTCATGGTTCAATGCATCAGAGCTTGAAACATTGAATGCAGGTGCTTGGTTTGTGAGAGTGGATCCATTTGAGTCGATAGCGCAGGGTCTAGTGACTGCTGCAGCACTCACCGAATATCAGGGAGCTGGGATTCCAACTCTGAGTGACGTCCTCGATTTCGCTGTGAACGAGGGACTCATTCTGAACGTCGACTTCAGGCCTCCTCCGGTGGGCCATCCTTTCCACTCGGACTATCTGAATACCTGTCTCACGATACTACATAGCGCAGGAATCGACGACCACATCTGGGTTACTTCCGGCAACACAACTTGGCTCGACGTCACGGAACAACACTTTCCTGAGATGATAACCGCATTGAGAGTCGACGTTTCAAGCGCACCTTCTGTCACAATCTCTACCAGTATGACTTATGACATGCTCAACTGCTATCACGGGCTCGATGCCAGCTTCTTCTCGGTATGCGATCAGAGCGGAATCCCGGTCAATGCCTGGACGGTGAATGCACTTTTTCGTTACGACCAGCTCTGGTGTCTGGGGGTGGACTATGTCACTACTGACTATCCACATGCTTTTGCTCAGCTTGATATGCCCATGTGGAGCATTCCTCTCGAGACCTACTATGCGATCTGGTTCATCGGTGGTGTCATTCTAGCACTCGCTGTCATCGTCAGATTGGTACAGTCCAAGAAGTGACTATTCTTAAGCCGAGCACGGGCACTCTAGGCCCGTAGGTGGTGGTTCCCATTGATTATGGTGCAGTGGTCTTGTGATGTACCTCAGGAGAAGGTTGAAGGATTTCTGAGATTCGCCAAAGAGCGCTTGAAGCCCTTTTTCGAGTCCCGGGGATGTAGAAGATACGAACTCTTCACACCGATGGACTCACCTAAGAGGTACTTCTCATATCAGGAAACTCCAGACACAAATAGATACACTGAGCAGATGGTCTTCGATGATGTTGATGACTGGGACTCATTCTTCGAGTCTGCAGAGGAAGATCCAGAAGCGAGAGAGATACTGGCCTCCTATGAGAGGGAGTTCAACGTTACCTCGTGTGCTTTCATGATTCTCAACGAAGAGATATAGCTCACCTGTGAGGTAGTGCTTCATCAACTTCACACGCCGTTTGCCATATAAGCGAACAGACGGTCAAGGCCTAGAGTGAATACGATTGCAGAAGCTGTCTATCACTACTGCTCCCCTTAATCGCCTAATCGGCAGAGACTATGCGGACCTACCAAGTACCATCGAGGTGATGCAGCGTCTGATGAATCTGAGGGTTGTCGACGGCTTCGAATTCCAAGCCTTGGCCGAATGGGACGGTCGTGAGCCTCCCCGGGATGAATATAACCGGGATGATTATGGAAGAGGGCCCCGTCATAGGGTCTGGGAGAAGGCTCCTAAGTACGACTACACACGGCTGGGAGCCCTGCTTAAGGAGTCCTCCGTCCCAATCCTGTCTATCCACGCCAACAGAGACGTTGGAATTTGCCTCTGTTCTGGAGATCTGGAACTGGTATCCAGAGGTATTAGGCTGCTACATGATACATTGAGTCTAGCAGAATCTGTTGGAGCGAAGATGGCTGTCTTTCATCTCTGGGATACGTGGAACGAGAAGTTCGATCCCGAATTCCTCCGGAGAACGTTAATCGATGCGGCATCATCGCATCCAGATGTAATCCCTGCAATTGAGAATGTTCCAACTCATCTCCCAGATTACACTCCGTTTTCACTTACGCGACTGTTTGACTCGATCGTGTTGGATACGCAGTGGGCGTCCATGTACGATGAACTGCAGCATTTTGAGGATATTAAGGGGCAAATCGTCAATGTTCATCTGCGGGGACGTCTGGAAGGAGAGGACTGGACCCTAGATGACGCTCCATTCAGCTTTTGGGAGGTCATTGAGACCATTAGAGATGGTTGGGGGTATAGAGGTCTCTTCACACTCGAGCCAAGAGGTGGTCTTACTCCGAACGCTTGGAATCACTTCCTGAGAGCAATGGCCAGGTTGAGATAGTCCCGTCACTTCTGTAGTAACATTGAATACAAATCTACCTCAGTGGGTCACTAGGTTTTGGGAAAGGGATGTGATGACGGGTTCAGTCAAGGTGCCTCGACCGCAATTGGACTCCTGGCACAGAAGCCTCTCAAGGATATCGAAGAAACATCCTCAGGAAGTACCCCTCAGAATACTTGAGGTCATTCATGAGATCAGCAGCTTTGCAGAGGGCAACGACGGAATCTTTGCAAGTGTTCCAACTACTAGACTGGAGTCGTGGAGTGAGAAACTCAATATCTACGTTGGCTTGGCTTCTGAGCATTACCTGCTGCCGCCGCGGCTCTGTGATTCTATGACTAAAACAGCAAAGCAGATTGCTCAATGGTCAAAGCCTCATGTTCGGTATGTCACGAAGCAGAGTCCGTTCATGATGCAGGAGGTAACAGAGCATTACTATGGGGGATTGGAGTTGACTCTCTCGGAAGGTGATGCCATTGAGATTGACCTCTCTTCTCTCGGTTCTTGTATTGATCTGAAAAGACTCTGGCTAGCTGTAGGTTGGGTTGCAGAACTCGATCTCTCTCCATTGGCCATATGCACTAATCTAGAGACCCTCTACGTTTCTTCAAGCAATCTACGGGAAATCGATCTAACACCTCTATCGTTCTGCAAGAAGCTGAGAAGTGTGGACATAATTGGAAACAGGCTGAGCGAACTGGATTTGTCCCCTCTAAGATCATGTATCAATCTCACCAGTCTGAATGTATCCAACACCAATCTGAGGGGCCTTGACTTGTCACCTCTAAGCGAATGTAAGGGAATCAGATATCTCTCTCTTGATTTCAACAACTTAGATACACTGGACCTCTCTCCACTCAGCTCTTGTGAGGCGCTATCATCAATAAGCCTCGAGAGCAATAATCTAACTGAGTTGGACTTGTCACCACTAGCAGAGTGCGAGAATCTCAGCTATGTGGACATCGGTGGCAATTCTATCTCCGAGCTCAACACGTCTACTCTGGCGCAGAACGTCAACCTGCGTAAACTAAGTATTGAAAGCAATAGGGTCGAAGAGATTGACCTCACCCCTCTAAGTGGTCTGAAACTCCTGGCCAATCTGAATCTCGGTGACAATCAGATCAGGACATTAGACCTCAGCCCGATATCCAAGGCTTCGAGGTTGGAGGAGGTATCACTCCACAGTAATGAGCTCACGGAACTCAACATTGACTCACTAATTGGCTGCAAACAGATCAAGAGTCTGAATCTGGAGAAGAACCACATCTTCTCGTTGGACGTTTCAAGCCTTCTCTGTACTAGCTCGGAGCGCCTAACTGTATTGGTTGAGCCAGATGTGATTCTACAGGCCGATTCCATGCTTGAGCATGCTGGACCAAGGGTACAGTGGGGAGATACCGGCGTGAAGAGAATACAGTGGCGTCCCATTCGTAGGGTCTTCAAGGAACACGGATGGGATGAAGTGAAGCGAAGGTACAAGGTGTATCTACGACGGCTATCAGGGCATAGAAGATTCGCAGCCAAGAGGGGATTCCTTCAGGATCTAGATATGCCCGAGATCTCAGGAGTTGACAAGGACATCATACCTGTGATGGACTCAATTGAGGATGACCTCAACTTCACCAAAGTGAAGAATCGGCTTTATTATGGCATCGTTGAGCTTCTCCGAGAGCAGCTCATTGGTGGTGGATCATCATTCTTCCTAGACATTGAGAAGCTCAAGAAGACAAGAGGGAAGACTCTAACTGCAAGGATTAGAAGGGGGCGCAAGAAGGAGCTTGAAAACACCATTGTGCCGGAGAAGAATGGAGTTGTCCACCTGGAACCGCTTTGGCTTACGGTGCATGGTTTTGAGGTCTTGAAGAATCTAAAGATGCCCGTGAAGAAGACTACTCTTGAGAGATTCAAACCGGTCAAAGAGATGCTGAAAGAAAAGGGCCTTGACGTCAAGATGAAGCGTTTCAAATCGAAGCGTCTCTCCAAGCGGTTCTCAGTTACAATGTCGAAGGAACTCAAGCAGTATATTCTGAAGCTTGCATCATCTAGGGTGTCTAGATAGGCAATTTGCTGCGACGTTTAGGTGCCCAGATTGCAAAAGAAATAAATCCGGAGTCAAGAACGATTCTTGAACATCGGCAGACGAGCGGATTCGCGAATATGACCGGGATGCAGCTCAAGATGAAGTCGGCGGAGGTCACTAATTGGGAGGTTAGACATCTTCCAGTAATAATCGCACTTTCCTGCCTGTGGTTGTCACTGTTAGTAGTGCTTCTTGCAATCCTGACGATAAACTCCGGTTCTATGGTCTACACAATTGACGACATATACATTCATCTGGCTATCTCCAGGAATCTGAACGAATACTCCGTCTTCGGGGTGACTCGATACGAGTTCAGCTCTAGCTCATCGTCGCCGCTTTGGAACCTGATAATTTCTGCAGCGTTCGTTCTAGTTGGTATCACTGACATGGTTCCATTGGCTCTCAATGTCATTCTTTCATCGATCGCCGTAGTGACATTCTACGTATTGCTCAAGGACCTGGATGTTAGCTCGCAGTATATCACTGCTGTACTGCTATCGTTTGTCTTCTTCACATCGTTGCCGGGTCTTGTCTTCACGGGAATGGAGCACACGCTTCACATAATCCTGTCCCTCCTCTTTTTCGTTCTCTCCTCAAGGATCCTCTCCCTAGAAGAGAGTAGCAACAGGGATTCACTGCTCTTGTTGGTGGTCACCTTCTTTGTTTCTGCAGTTCGCTTTGAATCCGTGTTCCTGGCCTTACCAGTAGCCTTCTTGTTCCTGATGAAGAGAGATTGGAGTCACGCTCTGGCTGTTCTGCTAATGGCCGGTCTTCCTTGGCTTGCATATGGTATAGTATCTGTGCAGAATGGCTGGCTACTTCTGCCAAACTCGTTGGTCGTGAAGGGTGTCGATGCAATGAATGAGGGCATTGCATTATTCCTCATTCGCGGTATTGGTGCTCTGGTGGTATCACCGCACCTGCTTGTACTCTTAGTCGCGACTGTCAAGTTGACTAGGTTTCAAGAACATGGATTCTGGCACAAGAACAACGTGATGAATCTCATATTCATTTCAGCCTGTCTTCTCCATCTCCAGCTGGGAAGGATTGGATGGTTCTTCAGGTATGAGGCATACTTGGTCGCACTTGGCATCCTCGCCGTTTCAATTCAGGCCCGCCAGTTCCTGTCCGAACTGGATTTGCCTTCTATAAGGATGCCAGCAATAGGAGCGAGTCTAGACAGGAATCGCTTGTACGGACTGGGCCTAGTTATACTGTTCATTGCACCGTTGGTTGGACGAGGCGCCCTGTGGATCTACTGGACACCTACCGCATCCAAAAACATCTACGAGCAGCAATACCAGATGGGTCTCTTTCTTGATAGGTTCTACACTGGTGAAACAGTGTTGATGAATGACATAGGTTGTGCAAACTACCTGTCCGACATTGTGTGTGTTGACAAATGGGGTATCGGTACCCTTGATGTGGGGCAGATGCTGCTTAATGGGTCGATGAGTGCGGAAATGTTGCGAATCATTGCAGATGAACGCGGCGTCAAGGTGGCAATACTGTACGCTGATGGACTCATTCCAGAAGAGTGGGAGGAGGTTGGCCGTTGGACCATTCGCGACAACGTTGTCGCGTACAACAGCACCGTGTCATTTCTTGCAGTGATGCCGTCTGAAAAGGATAGGCTCATCGAAAGCCTAGTACTATTTTCACCGGGTCTGTCCGATGATGTCATAGAGAGTGGTCTATACACTACACTTCTTTGATAAGACCGCGTTATATCCAGCGCCTTGACAACAGGTCTAGTCCAATCCCTTTTTCGCTCTCCCATAGGCCGCGTTGTACCATTCGCGAAGTTCATTCTCAGAAACTAGCGGCTGGCTGATGATGTCAAGCAGCTCGGCTGTCATTCTGCCCTCTTTGACCAGCTGGAATCCGGCTCGCTTCGTTGCATCAAGAACCTCTCTTTCCTTCTCTTCTTCTTCTGACATCCAGAAAGCGTGGGGTCTGAGTACGGAGCCCGCAAACTCAATGCTGGCATCACGAGCAAAATCCTCCGCGAACTTGACGATTGCGCTCAGGTTATCCTTCTCCCACCACCCTCCGGTAGATACCAGGGCGATCTTGGAGATGTTCACGTTGTCGTGGAACTTCGCTCGAGTGCGGCCGTTTCGGAACTCGAGGATTGGTTCAACGAGTGGCATCAACCGGTTTAGCAGGTTCTGCATCTCTCCAGGGAATGGAAAATAGACTGGGATTGCCAGCACCAGAATATCTGCCTCTCGCATCTTTGGGAAGACCACTTCCTGCATGTCGTCGGAATAGATGCACTCTCCTACCTTTTCAAACCAACACTGGAAATTGCCCACACAAGGTCTGATTTTCAGGCGTTTGGCGTAGATTATATCAGTAGAGGCTCCCGCTTCTTCCATACCCTGCAAGAATACAGCTAGCATCTTTGCGGTCTGTCCCTTCTCCATTCTTGCGCTCCCGTTTATTGCCAGCACTCTAGTCATCAGACTCACAAGAAACAATCAACGATTGTTCCTCCTATTGTTTCTGTCGGGTAGGCAAGTGTGTTGACGCGTTGACAGATGATGATAAGTAGTAACGACCCCTCGCATTGACTAGGCCCGACAATGGATTATGGAGGATCTTAGATGGATATTCTCTCGGTCATCAAGAAGAGACGTCACATTCACAACTTCAAGTCAGACCCAATCCCCTCGAGCAAGATAGAACATCTACTCGAGGCGGCTAGATGGGCACCTTCCGCCGGCAACCTTCAGCCCTGGGAGATAGTTGTGATCAGGTCTGATTCACAAAAGGCTGATTTGGTCGATGCCTGTGGCGGTAAGCCGTACATGCTGACTGCTCCAGTCCTACTTGTCTTCTGTGCAGACCTGAACCGAACCGGTGGGAGATATGGTGACCGGGGCACATCCTTGTACGTCATTCAGGACACTGCTGCCGCAATTCAGAATGTTCTCCTCGCGGCAAAGGACCTCGGACTCGGTACTGGGTGGGTCGGAGCATTTGATGAGGGAGGTGCTTCAAGAGTGCTCGACCTACCCTCACATGTGCGACCCATGGCCGTAGTCTTGTTAGGTACTGCCGATGAGGATCCTAAGCCGCCTCCAAGGAGAGAGGTCAAAGAGTTCGCTCATCTCGAGAGATTTGGACAACAAGGGCGGTTGTAGCACTAAGGTAACAAGAATCCGAAATCACGGCGTGAATCATTACCTTTTTTGATACTTCTGACGTTGTTATTTGTGATGCCGAACATCTTCACGAAAAGGGTTCTGACTCGATTCATCAAGAAGGTACCCGAGCTTGGGGACGTCGTGAGCTCTACAAGACTGGAACTAGATCCTTCGAATGAGTCACCGTTCGACATGCTCGTTAGGTCCATCGTCTATCAGCAATTGTCAGGTAAGGCTGCACGTACCATTCTCGATAGATTGATTGAACTTCTAGGAGAAATGACTCCAGAGGCAATCCTGGCAAAGACAGAGGAGGAGCTTCGTAGTGTAGGTCTATCCCGACAGAAGGCATCGTACGTTCAGAATGTTGCAAGGTCGTTTGGTAAGGGAGGTCCCCTTGAGGAGTACAGCGCCACTGAGGCACTGAAAGGACTCTCGGCAGATGAGATTACACAGCTCTTCACAGGTATCAAAGGCG
>LRSK01000257.1 GCA_001563325.1 Candidatus Thorarchaeota archaeon SMTZ1-83 | reverse complement strand
GGTTCGAACACAACATTGACGTCCGACATCTGCGCATATCTCGTCATCACGAGGTCATAGACGCTTATTGTTCCCAAGACAGGATCCACAACGTCTATTCCCTGTAGGTCGTCAACGAACTCCGTGTTGATCTTCTCTGTGAACAGACCGCCGAGTTCGATACCGCCCTCCTGCAATAGCCAGAGATAGTCTACATCTTCGAGGTTGGTGTTAGTGTACTGACCTAGGTATATCTTCTGTAGGATGTCCTCATACATGACACCCCAATCCGCCAGCTGACCACTGATGCAGCTATCGTTGGCGAAATACTGCATTGGTGAATAGTGGCTGAAAGCTAGTACACCAGGATTCTCCTCTGCAACCTCAAGGACCGTAGGCGAATCCTCGGTGAACGCCAATACGTCACACCCTGCTGCTACGAGCGCCTCTGCAGCACTCCTTGCTGCAATCGGATCGTACCAATCAGTTAGAAGCCACCTGACCTCGCATGTGACAGACGCATTCGCCTCCTGGGCACCAAGCTCGAATGCATTGATGTGCCTGATGAGTTCAGGAAGTGGGAATGCTGCTACGTAACCAATCTTCCCGGACGACGTGAGTGCACCGGCCATCAGACCGTTGAGGTAGTAGAGCTGATAGAAGTCTGCAAAATAAGTGCCGACATTTTCCGCTCTTTGGTACCCTGAGCAGTGGAAAAAGATAGTGTCCGGGTGGTCTTCCGCCGCGGCGATTGTGCCGTCCATGAACCCGAACGATGTCGTGAAGATGACATCGCAACCCTGTTCGTTAACTAGATAGTCAATCCTGTTCTCGGTCTGGTCTTCAGGTACGGACTCCAGATAGACTGTTTCGAGCCAACTATACTTGCCTTCCACGTATAACCGGCCCTGATCGTGGGCATGGCTCCATCCATAGTCACCAATTGGACCAACATAGATGAAGCCTGCCTTCAGAGTAGCACCCACTGGACCCGGTCCACCATCCGGAGCCGCAATGAGCCAACTCGCACCATATCCAACGCCCGCACCGATAATGATGAAGACCACAGCGATGGCCACAACTGTGCCTGAACTGTATGTGCTTCCTGACATTTCGGTGATTACCTCCTCTCCCAATGAGGATACCATAACTTAACGGGACCGCGCCTAATAACCTTCTCTACAATTCTTCATTTCTAGTGCTTCTTAGCGCGAGGAGAGGCGGCAATTGTTAAATGACGGCCTCACTGTTTGGAAGCCATGAATGAAACTCTGGAACTCATCGACAATAGAAAGTCCCTGAGAGGATATGACTCTCGACCACTCACTCAAGAACACAAGGACTGGATCATCCATAGTGCATTCCGTGCGCCAACAGCAGGAGCCATGATGCACTATTCAATTATCGAGGTCACTGATCAGAAGGCTAAGGATCGGCTAGTCGAAACATGCGATAATCAGCCGTTCATAGCGAAGGCACCTTATGTGCTCCTATTTCTTGGGGACATGCAGAGATGGTATGATTTCTTCCAGTACTCGGGTGTACCAGAAATGTGTGAGGAAGATGGGTTTGAATTTGCCACTCCCCAGGAATCTGACCTCCTGCTTGCCTGTTGTGATGCTCTGATAGCAGCTCAGAACGCCGTGATGGCCGCAGAATCACTAGGAATCGGCTCGTGCTATGTCGGTGACATAATGGAGAACATCGAGATACATAGAGAGATGTTCGACCTGCCAAGGTGGGTATTTCCAATTGCGCTACTCTGTTTCGGATATCCGTTGCCGGACAGGCCAGCACGTGAGAAGGTTCCTCGATTTCCCAAACAGTTTCTATACTTCAAGGACAAGTATTCGCGCGTTGGCGGCAGTGAATTCGGTACTATGCTTCTGGACCTCTTTGGCGAGCGGGGGTCCCATGAAGCTGCTCAGAACATAGGACAGAACATCTACCTGCGGAAGACTGGCTCTGAATTCGCTGCAGAAATGCGTCGTTCTGTCAAGGTTGCCTTAAGAGACTGGATTGAAACCCCCGCCTCTCAAGATGATTGGTAAGGCTTTTTGCCTGCCATGCCCCTAATCCTCGATTGGTTAGGGGCTTTCGAATTTGAGAAGACTGGTTTTGCTCGCAATTGCGCTACTCCTCTTGGCGAGTGTGCCAGCTTCAAGCACCAGCCCTGACATCACCGCCTCGTCTATTGGCTTGGGATGCACTCCTGCTGGCAGCCTTGGTGACATATCGGATAGCAGAGGAAGTCTTCTCTTCACTGAGCAGTTCCGGAGTGCGCCTCTTGGCTACAACAGCTCTGAATGGAATCTTATAGAGATCAATGATCCCGGTTTCGCTTGGAATGATGGAGAAAGTATTGACCTGTGGGGGGAGCAGTCAAAGAGTGCAATCTTGAGATCAAACCGGGACCTCGGTCCTGGGACTATTACCGAATTGAACGCATCTTTCACAAAGGGGACCTGCTATTCCTTCATTGGTTGGTGTGACGAATGGCAAGACACTGAGAATGACTGGATAGCTAATGGTCGACTCTGCCAGAATGGAGTTTTCATCGACTGCTGGGATGGAGAAACGTTCCTTGTCGCTTACTCAGAGGCTGACAGAACGGTAACGCACATTGAAACGGGTGACCTGAATGGATGGCATATTATCAGAATTGAGTGGACCGAATCTGTCGTTCGTCTTGAGATTGACTCGATACTTGTTGGATTTGTATCTCAGACAATTCCGCAGTCGCCGCTGCCGATGACCTTCATGGTTTCAGGACATCACAGTCGAGTGGAACCAGGTCGACTGAGTCTAGAATCAGTGAGCGTCTATGACTACCAGAGAAACTCCCAACCTTCCGATCCGGAAATCGTGTTACTCCGCCCAGAGAACAACTCCCTCGTATACCCCCGTGACATCTTAGACTTTGAGGTGCGCGGGACCGCCACCAACTTATCCTGTTCATGGGAGAAGGGGCCATCCTTCAAAATGGACTCTCCATGGGACACCTTCGTTCCCGGCGTCATAGTTGGCGGACCATTCACACTCCCTGCTTCTATACGTCTGACTGTCCAAGCAACAAGCCCTGAGGGCCATACATCAACAATAGTCTATACCTTTCAGATTGATGCGCGTGAGTTTGAGTTTGGCGTCTGGGAAATGCCGACACAACCAGTTGTTGATGGAATAGTGGATGAGTACGAAGCAGACCACGCAAGTCTGTTTGAATTCGGTTTCAGAAGCGAATGTGGAGAAGAAGTTCGTGTAGACGTTTTAGCTGGTTTTGCTTCAGACAACCTCTACGTCGCTATTGAGTCACCCATTCCCGACTCCTTCCACTCTGGAGCAATTCTCTTTCTTGACGCAAACGCCGACGGAACATGGAGCCTGCTGACGCCGGACTTGGGAGTTTCCATCGCTTCACCCAGTGCAGACAGTACTAACGCCGGGGTCTTCGGATTGAGTGATAGCTTGATTCCCAACCTCATGACCGCCTCATCAGACGCTAGTGACATTGTGGTTTATGAGTTCTTGATTCCTCTATCGGACATTAATGTCGACAGTAGCGAGGGGATTGCATTCGCTTTGCAGCTGTCACACGGCGGCTACAATCTCGATTTTCCTGACAAATACGGTTTAGGACTGGTGTACAGTCTAGGCGTCCCCGCCCCAAATCCAGGACTATGGGAGTTCGGTCTTCTTGGTGCCGTACTCTCTCTCACTGGGGCAGCCTATGTAGTCCTAATCCACAAGTCTCGAAAGGAAACATATTACAATGAAAGTGCGCCTCATGACGAGCCTCTCCAGCGGATCAAGATCCTGCTCCTCTCATACGAACGCATAGAGCTTTCAAGACTGTCTCGCATGATGAATATGGAGAGTCAGGTTGTCGAAGCCCTCGTCGAGGACTTAATCGAGAACGGGTTCCCAGTATATCGTGTAAACAGCGAATTCGTACGGTACCGCAAATCTCCTGGAAATAGTGAGAACAGTGTTCTGTAGTCAGAGAAACTGTCAAGATATCACGGAGTTGACAAGAAACGCTGACAACCAATCAGTATTCTTGCATCGTAATCAATCAGTTCGTCCTATCCGCCCTAAGAAATCGACAGTACCTGCACACCAGGATTTCTGGGTCGTTCAGGAATTGAGTGAAGAGTTCCAAAGGATGTGTAATGGGAACAAGTTGAGTGGGAGGACGACCTGGTTTCCTGTTGCTGTTGGGTGTTGCTAGCTTGGCAGTCTGAGGGGCGAAATCACTGCTAAGCTGCACGATCTGGGAGATGTGGTCCCTCCAAGTTCGCGGAGTTCCAAGATCCTCGAGAATCTTCGGGGCTCGTGTGTTGGTCAGCATCTCAAGATAGTCGGAGAGTCCCCTGGGGGGATTGAAGCATACTACCAGTCCTGTGAGGATGGCAGCCCTGGCGCAATGAGCGGCAGCTCGCTGTGATTCACAACCCCTAAGTTCACGATTCAGGCAGAATTCTGTGAAGAGTCTAAGTGCAGACTCCTTGTCTTTCACCATGTTTAGGAATGTCGAGAACTCGTCCAGCGAACGGAATCGGCTACCAGTGGACAGTCTGAGTTTCGTCTGATGCTCCACAGCCTGCTCCCAATTGAACTTGACATGATGCGACCGCTTAATGCTCTTCCATCTCGCGTCACTCACATGCACAGCAAGATAAGGATCTGAGAGCTTTTCACTCCATGAGGCTCTTATGTCACTCAAGTCTGCTGCAATCGAGGCCTGCTGCTGCCCCCTCGGAAAAGGTGTTTCAAAGCTCTCTGTAAGGAGTCCTTGATAGTCCAAAGTGAAGAAGATCGGACTCTCCGCTTGCGTTTCCAGTTCTGGGTTTGAAGACACCGTGACTGTCAACAGCGCCTTTTCACCTTGGCCACTATCGATATTCCATGTAACATTCAGACCGCTGAAGTCCGTACTCACATCACCTACTCTCGTATCGGTAAGAATCTCCAAAATCGCCTCGTCGATTCTACCAAGATTACTCCAGACGTCAACAGAAACTCGGTCTCCTAGACTGCCCCTGACACCATCAAGCACAATCAAAACAGGCTCATCAAGTATCTTTCCTGAGAGCCAGCAGGTTCTAGAGAAGGAAGTGGGCCGGTCAAGAACTACGATCATCCTCAGTTTGCTCAGTATCTCTGCCAGAAGATCTTCAAACTGGCAACCTGACACTGACATATCTAGTACGGTGAAGTGACGAATCGTTGTCTGAAGTTCTTGGAATCGATTCACAGTGATAGAAGACCTATCAATTCCGTAGGCCAAATTCACACCATAGTCATGTGTTTCAAGCATACCGTCTTCATTGGCCCGAGTCAAAGTAACGTCCATGATGCTAGCATCTGCCCGCGAAAGCGCAAGTAATCTATCGGGTGAATCTTGCGGGAACACTAGATTGATTCTGTCCGGAACTGCAGAGCTTGCCGCAGTTTCGTATGATAGTACAAGGTCGAAATTCTTCCGGTCATATTCCATGGTATATGTGACTTCATCATCAGAATACAGAGGCTGCTCATGTCTTATTTCCACAGTAAGTCTAGACTCGCTACTCTCCGACAATACTTCGATTGATGGAAACTGCAGCTCCAAGTCGTTTACCTCTAAACCAACCTAGACTTAGTAGTATTGCCGAAGGGCATCGCTCCAAATCAAATCTTCGATGTCCTGTGCGATTCCAAATCAATTTCGTATGGCGCATATTGTTCGGTCAGGCAATCACGCCTGCAACTTGGAGAGGATCACGCCGAAGTTTTGTCAGTCGAGGACTGTTCGACCGTAAGAAATCCTTTTCATTCACGAACAGTCTTCTGGAAGACCAACGTTTCCGCATGGAGGGAGATTACAACTGCAGAGTCACAAAAGCCATTCCTACTCGGTACTGCTGTTTATACTTCTAATATCAACAATTCCTTATGTCATGGCGTGGCCGGAAACAAACATTGACCGCCATGTCAAGAGTGAAGCACTTCCCGACGCACCTGCAGTCATATGGGAACATACGTATGGTGGTCCCTATTGGGACTGGTGTCACGACATGATTGAAGTTAGCTCTGGTGGATATGCCATAACCGGTTTCACTGACGCTCCTTGGGCCAGTCAGGGTGGCGTGATGTGGCTGGTTCGAACTGCTTCCAATGGAGATATGGTATGGAATAGTACATACTCTGGAAACCTGCCCTTGAACGGCACGTATACTGTCGAACGTACAAGCGCCCTTGCACTCATAGAGTGCGATTCTGGTGGCTTTGCACTTGCGGGATATGCCACGGTTGTGAATCCTGACACCGAAGCAAGACGGGGCGAGATGTGGCTAGTACGGACAGATGCTGACGGCAATCATCTGTGGAATCGAACCTACGGGGAAGGTGGATTGCATGATCTAGTAGAGTGTTCTGATGGCGGGTTTACACTCTTTGGACTTACTGAGCGCAGTGGTGGCGCTGGCCGGGATGATCTCTATTTGGCACACACAGATGCCGACGGCAACCTACTGTGGGAATACATGTATGGCGGCAGCGAATGCGATTTCTCCAGACACATGGTTCAATGTAGTGATGGTGGCTACGCCATGCTAGCCACCTCGTACAGCTACGGTTTGGACTTTCAGATTCTCTTGGTTCGCACCGATTCAGAAGGGAGTCTCCTTTGGGTTCAGACATATGGTGGGCCCGATTATGACTCCGGCGATTGCTTTTTGGCGTTGGATGACGGCTTTCTCATAGTTGGACATGCAGAAAATGAGGGCCTGAGGATTATTCGCACTGATGCAGATGGTGACATGATTTGGATGCGAAGGTTTCTGGACTATGTAGCTTGGCGTCGTTCCGCAGCCACAGGCTTTGGAGAATCAGTGGTTCAATGCAACAATGGCGGTTTCGCCATTGCAGGGTACGGCGTAAACCCGCTCGGCCAAGGAGGCGGTTGGCTTCTACGGATTGATGACAACGGCAATATTCTCTGGAGCCAGCATCATCCCCGAACTGATCGTGACGAGATCTATGCAATTGTTGAGAATAGCGAAGGCGGTTTCGTCATGGCCGGGCAGACTGAAGTTGATTGGGAAGCAGGGGACTTTGACTTCTGGCTACTACGAGTAGCTGACCAAGCTCAAGTTTCAGGCTATAGTGTAATAGCTGGCGCTGTTGGTGTCAGCTTTGCTTTACTAGTGGGTGTCTTTGCTCTAAGGAGGAGAGAGAAATGGCCAGATCTGTAAAGAAGGCATGGTGGGCTCTGAGCTGCATCTTTGCCGCACTTCAGATGGTGATAGTACTCTTTCCCGCGACTCTCCCGATTGGTGGGACTGGCGGCTACTTCTCAATTGATTTAGTATCAGCTCCTTTCATCGGCTACCTGCTCGGACCGTTATATGGAACGGTTTCGGTTCTCCTAGGCACATTCATTGCCTTTGTTGTTGATCCGTCGGCCGCAGGAGTTTTGGGGACAATCGCATCCTTCATCCCCGCATTCCCTTGGGTTGGTGCTTTCATTGCCGGAATCGTACCGGCAACTAGTGCCTTTGTGGCCGGCCGCATCAGGACAGGAAGGTACCGTGCCGTTCCCCTCGTCTTCATCCTTCTCATTGTGTTCTTTCTTCTCACACCTGTGGGTCCGTTGGCACTCAGTTTTCTATGGTTACACATTGTGGCCCTAGTATTGTCAGTACTAATACTAGTGCCTCGTTTCAAGAAGCATCTTGAGAGTGGACTGAGCCTGTCAGATGATGCGAGCGTCTATGTGGGAGCAATCACAATCTGGTTGCTTGTCTTCATCTCCGTAGTGGCTGATCATCTTGTGGCCTCGGTTATGAGAGCATACCTGTTCTTTGCGGTTCCCCCGACACTGGTGCTGGATATCTACACTGCAGTCATCATCATCTATCCGATTGAAAGAATCATTGCGTCACTTATCGGGGGGTTCATCATCGTTCTGCTTGCGACTACCTTGACTAGGGCAAATCTCCACTTGCCGACTCGTGCAGTTCCAGAAGAAGAAGACACCATTCTTGTTGAAGCATCGAGCCAAGAGAGTCAAACTCTGCCTGATAAAGCTTGGACTGACTGAAGAAGGGGTTAGTTCGGGGGTGGATGCTGACTGAACTCAAAAAGCAAGATTGCTGTCATAGCAGTCGCAGGAGTCTTGATTCTAACAGTCATTGGTCTAAGTCTAGCCGGCCTTATACTTCTTGGAAACCACCCAGAAACGACCACTGAGCCATACGATTGGACCGACCACGACCTCATAGACCATGGCCTTGCGGTGCCAAATTGGGACTTCTCGATGGTTGGTAACTACACCATCACAATGAATGAACTCAGAAGTAGGGTGACAGTTCTCGACTTCATGACTACTTCATGCCCGGGGTGTGAAATCCAGAACAGCCATACAAAGGCACTCCATGAAGAGCTTGATGACACTCTGAACATCTTATCCTTGACTGTCGACATGTCGGAAACCCTTGAGTTGTTGGAAACATACGCGTCAAACAGAAATCTGAGTTGGCTTCATGGTATTGACACAGGGATGGAGGCCTCACTTTGGTGTGGTATTAGCGTGATTCCTATGATTGTAATTGTGGACGCAGACGGTCTACTTCGGTGGATTCACGATGGCGTCTGGGAATTTTCGGGGTCTTCAGGCATGAACGCAACAGTTCACCAGCTAATGTCCTAGACAGCTCCCAAGGCCCAATCTGGGCCGAGTTATGGCAATCAAGCTTCCATCGACCGTAAAAAACCCTTATCAGTGACTCATCTAACGTCTATGGTCGTAAAGAGGGGGTGAGGCCCCTCGAAGTGTCCGTAGACTGGTTATCGGGAGATGTCGGAGAATGAATAGGAGAATCATGCTTGTCATTGCCTTGGTATTCATGCTTTCACTAGGTACTAGCTTCGTGTTGGCTGCTAAGCCACCCCGGACTCAACTCAGTGTTACGATATCAAGTCCCCAAGATGGAGTCGAAGTGGAGCAAGGGAGCACTTTCACTGTAGAAGGAAGTGTCCTTGCCAAGAGGGGTGACGCCGGCCTAGTCGAAACGTTTGTCCAATATGCAGTGGGCGAAGGCTCGACGGACTTTGTGAATATAGATGGCACCGGTCTTCAAATCGACAGTGGAGATCAACCACAGACCAAAACACTGCCTAAGGACGAGTCTTATGTTGTAAGCTGGATCTTGTCTGGGAATCCGGGAACCTACGAAGTGAGGATATACAGCCAGGGTTCGACAGCCAAGTCTGGTTCCTCGGAGTCCAGGACTGTGACAATAATCCCCACGTCAATTCCAGGTATTGAACTTGTTGACAGAGAGTATTTGGATCCGAATATCGGTTATGGGTCCACAACGGGAATCTACTCTGACACTTTCTACTCGGATGATGTCTATGAGGTTCTCACTGAAGGAGTCAATAAGCAGGGCACCAAATCACCGGGCGATGATACTAGCGAGCTGGGATGGATTTTTGAGTTCAATGATCTGCCCATTAGGTTGGACACCAACCTGTACATTGAATGCCACGCTGATATTCCGAATAGAGAAGCGTACTGGGAGGGGTTTGCAGTCCAGGTAGATTATCAAGGCATGTGGTATGATGTAGCAAGAATCTCGGTCGAAACAGCTGACAAAGTGTACTCCGCAGAATTACCAGACGATGGTTGTCAGACTATAAGGGTCAGAGTTGTTGACCACGATCGGACAGTCGGAGACCGAGTCAAATCATCATTGTACATAGATCAGCTGTTCTTGGACACTTCTGGTTCCCAAGTGATTAATCCGGGGGTTGAGTTGCTCTTTGGTGGGAATCGTTACGACTATACTGTTTCGACATGGGAACTTGCGTCTGACACAGTGAGGTCCTTGTGGTAGACGTGGATGGTGATGGCAAGAATGAAGCCATAACGGGAGGTCAATACACTCAGATTTTCGAATGGATAAACGGGGCCATGATTCCAACGTACACAATCATGCAGCCGGGAACCGGGCCAAAGTCGATTAAGTCAATTGCTGCAGCAGATTTGGATGGAACTGGTGGGCCCAACATGGAACTCCTTGTTTCCTCTCTCAACTGGGATATCCATACATCAATCTTCAAGAAGATTGGTGAGGTATACGTTCCAATATTCAACATCTCTTCAGACTATCGTCGAGAAGTAGGAGGGTGCGCTTGTGCAGTGGGCGATGTTGACGGAAACGAAGACCTCGAGTTCATTGTTGTAGAGGAGTTTCCGACCAGTAACCTTGATGCCGGTTTCCTACTGCTCAGGCTGTTCGACTACGATGGTGGCACCTGGCAGGAAATAGCAGACTACTCGTTCGAGTTGGGGGTTCAAAACTGGATAGACAATGTGCAGATATTGGATCTGGATTATGATGGGAGAAATGAGATATTCATCCATCACAGGAATAATCCTCCCAAGATCCTAGAATACGCAAATGGGCAGTTATCCAAGACTTGGGAAGCACCGCGGTTTGCCATGGCTGCGAAAGCAGGAAACATGTACAACAATGGTGAAATCCAGATCGTTGCCGCCGGGTACCTCGGACCAGAAATTGGAGTGGGCTTCAATGTCTATGAGTACGTTGACGGCGCTTTCAAGAACACACTCAATTTCTCTTCGCCTGCGTTTCAAGGTTGTGCATACGATGGACTAGAGCTCGGGGACGTTGATGGAGACGGACAAAACGAGCTGGTGTTCTTGTATATGATTGATATCAACACTCCACTTCAACGCACCATGTTCTCGATATTCAGGAATGGAGCGCTACTATTCACAGGGGACACAGGATATGGCTCATCGGAGGTTGTCGCCATAGGTGACTATGACAACGATGAGATCTAGTACGAGTT
>LRSK01000256.1 GCA_001563325.1 Candidatus Thorarchaeota archaeon SMTZ1-83 | reverse complement strand
GTTCTTCTTGGAGTTTCGTAACAAACTCTTTGGCATTCTTCTTGCCATTGACTGTGAAGATATCTCCATACAGTGTGCCCTCCACCAGATCCTCACCGAGAAGAATCATGAGAGTTCTCCGGAGTACACTCCGTGGGAGGCCAGTTTCCTCCTCAATAAGCTGAATCTCAAAGCTATTCTTCTCTTTCAGGAGGTCGCCGATCATCTCCACTGCAGCTCCTTTGACCTTCTTTGAGGAAGACGTTTCCATCGAAGTGACCGTCCATCACTCCCTTCTTGATCATGGTCTGAATGCTTCTTCGAAGGTTGTAGGCTGCTGGTCTAGGAAGTGTCTTCCTGAGAATCCGATCGAGTTCCTTGAGTTTGATTCGGTTGTGCTTAGAAGTGATTGATTCGATGCTCTCCTGCAAGTACTCCTCAATAGCATATTCATCTAACGCCTCCAGCTTGGCACCACAAGAATGGCACTCGATTGCTTCAGGTGATGTCGATAGAGTGTAGTCTTCGTCGATTCAATCTCCTGCATCACGGCCTTCTCGGCCTTCTTGACCTTGATGGTGTCCTGCACTTCCCAGAAGCTTATCTTCTTGTCCCGTGTGCTGACAACGAGATATGCTACATCCGAAACGTCGTCGGGCACACCAGTGGCTAGAGCCTTCGGTGTAGCCGAAAGAGCTACTTTGGTCACCTCATTTCCATGTATATCCCACACCCGAAGCTCCGAAGAGTGGTTCCCCGTCACGAAGAGCCTTCTCTCACCAAATGTTAGTACTCCAAACACTGTGATGGTCTGTCCAAGGCTGAGCCGCTTCAGCTCATAGCCGGCCGCAGACAGTATGAGCACAGTACCTTTCTTTTCTGCAATCACGACCTCGAGCTCAGAGTCATTGGTTATGTCCTCTAACCAGACATCGGCAATGGGCTGCTCTACGGTTCTACTGAAGAGCGCTGTTTCGTCGTGATTCCACAGGATGACTCTCTTGTTCTGGAGAGCTGCTACAACCTCTGCGGCATCGTCACCATCAACGTCACGAGCGTCACACGAAATGACTGAGCTCTCAAGCTCAATCTTCCACATTGTGCGGCCTCTTTGGTCTACCGCGAGGACTCTTTTCCCAACGCCTCCAACCAGAGCATATTCTCCTTCACTCTCTATGTCAGCCACAGCAATGCACCTGACTCTGCTACTCCAGCCTCTGGATGAACTGAGCGACCCCTGAGTGTCATAGACTCTGAGCCTTTCAGAGTAGTCAAGAGAAAATACCTGAGTTCGTGCATCCCTTCCCTGTCTGACATACAGACTGTATGCATTGGCGGAGATTGGAACCCTTGCGACTTCTCGCAATCTCACCTTGGACCAAGCACCTTGTTGATTCTGCTCATGTAAGCATATAAGCATGTGCTGCCAGCAGCGTCATAATGAGTGCTTCCCTCACTAGATGCCGTGTGGGTTTTGTCTGGAGCCCAGACCTTGAGACCTTCGATTTCGGTACCAAGCATCCTATCAAAGTAGGACGGTTTCTGATGGTGAAGGAGTTCTTGGAGGAAACCCAGTTCCTCGCACAACCCAATGTCATCACGTTTGCACCCGAGCTTCTTTCCAAGTCACTTCTTGACCGCATCCATTCTCAGGAGTACCTGCGCAGAGTTCAGGAAATTTCTGAAACCGGTGAGGGCTACATCGACATTGACACGCCTGGCTTCAAGGGAATCTACTACAATGCGAGTATCACAAGCGGGGCAACCATTGCTGCGGTTGAGGCAGTAGCCACTGGCAAGGTAAGTCACGCAGTTTCTCCCACAGGCGGGTTTCATCATGCTCGCTTTGAGGGCGGTGGTGGCTTCAGCATCTTCAACGATGTGGCCGCCTCAGTCTACCATCTCAGGGAAAAAGGGTTCAAACGGATGCTGATTGCCGACTTCGACGTTCATCATGGGAATGGAACACAATCGTATTTCTACAGTGATTCGGATGTGATGCACATCTCCTTCCACGAAGATCCAGAATGGATGTATCCGCATGATGGATTCATACGGGACATCGGTGAGGGACCTGGCCTTGGCTACAATATCAACATGCATTTCCCGATGGACTCCGGGGATTCAGTCTATAGGTATGCTTTCGATGAGATTGTACCCCCTCTCATCGAGTCATACAAGCCCGAGTTTGTCATCTTCATTCCCGGCTTCGACGCTCACTACAAGGACCCTCTCGCCCATATGACTCTCACTACAGACGTAATCAGATACGTGACTGAGCAGATTCACGATGCCGCACATACTTGGGCCGATGGGAAGCTGGTTGTCCTTGCCGGAGGTGGATATCATAGGGACTCATTCCGTTGGGGGATTGGGACAATCATGTCAGTAGTAACAGGTCATGAGTATCAACCGCCTCCCCAGAAGCCGCCATTTGACGATGATGAGGAAACATGGACAATAGTGCGGGAAAATGTGAGTCGCGTCAAGGAACTCGTCTTTCCTGTTCTTGGTATTCCAAGTGACAGGTAGGAACGTTTCATTCTGGGTTCCAGAAGTGGAGGATGTACTCGAAGGTTGTTGTCAGCGTTATGTAGTTGGATGGCCAACCGAAAATTCCTGCTCTGTTGACAATGTTGCGTCTATCCCAGATTATCGTGTTTCGGAGTTCGTATCCTGCCTGTTCAAGGGCCTCAACCACGTACACGTGAGCCGGCACGCGCCGATTCTCCCACCAATAGTCACTGACGTTGATAATGCAATGACCCCTTGTCTTGAGCAAGGGACGAATCCCTTCGAAGATTCGGCCGATTGTTTCAGCGTAGACGTGCACGTCCATTGTGCCGAGGTCTCTTGGGTCCGCAGAATACTGTTGCACTGTGAGGTAATGCTCGTCTTTGCGAAGGTTTCCACGCTTGCTCTTGTTACGCCGTCTGCGGTTCAACAGATTCGCATATGGCGGTGACGTCACAACAAGGGAAACAGTTCCTTCCTCGATGTATTTCGGGATGTCATGCGCTTCCTCACAGAATGCCAGCTGTCTTGTATCATCCTTTTTGCCTTTTTCAACCCTCTTGTTGGCGACATTGACGTATTCTCTCTTGAGGTCAAATCCAACAGCGTTTCGTCCGAGGTCTTGGGCTGCGACCAGTGTAGTTCCAGTACCAACGAAAGGATCCAAGACAAGCTCCCCGCGGTGGGAAAAGAGATTGATGCATTTTGCTGGCAGAGCTATCGGAAACACTGCTGGGTGGATCTTCCTGTCACGAATATCCCTCTTCTCGTAGTAGAACTCCCAAACAGCTATCTGGTGTTGTATCCATTCTTTTGCCGTCAAGCAATTGATATGATTCGGCGGACAATCACATGTCCTCTCAAAGCCTATGTCAATAGGCTTCTTCGTTCCCTTAACTCTGGACAAGAGAATCACAACTCAGTCCATTCTTCATTTGCTCTCTTCATTCGATTATCCTACCCTAGTTCAGCCAGGAACCGCCCCGCAATCTCTACTGCGCTTACTGCATCGCCGCCGAACGCGTCAGCGCCCGTATAGTCAACCACCTCTTGGTTGACATCGCAGCCGCCAATCATCACCTTCACTTTGTCCCTCAGGCCAGCTGACTTCAGAGCCTCAACTGTTTCTCGCATTACATCATGTGTGGTGGTTATGAGTCCGCTGAGGGCCAGAATCGGCGCTCCGCTTTCCTTTAGTTTCTCCACGAACCTTTCTGGTGCAACATCCTCTCCAAGGTCATGAACCTCAAACCCGTTTGACTTCAGGAAGGCTACGACCAAGTTCTTCCCAATGTAGTGAATATCTCCTTTAACCGTTCCAATCACAATGGTACCCTTTCCTTCTCCCTTCTGAGCTTCCAGAAGTTTGGGTTCAAGGATGTCAAGCGCTCGGTTGAAAATGTCTGCAGACATGACTAGCTCGACCAAGAAATACTCGCCCTCAGCGAATCTCTGACCAACTATGTCCATGCCCACCTTCAGATCCTCAAGTATCTTCATCGGATCCTTTCCATTGGAGAGTTGTGCCTGAACAAGCTCGCGGACACTCTTCTCCTCAAGTTCAGCCAACGCACCCGTAAGTTCGTTCATCGCTTCTATACCACCGTTGTCATAGCCTGGAGCACTGGAAGCCGTTTCTTATGGCGATAGGCGCACCTCCCTGCCTGACTTTCTCCTTCATCCGTCTACGTGGCATATATGTTTCATTATCGCTCACACGACTTTCACGGCATGCTGCTCTGAAGGAGTGTGGACTTGGCAAAGACCTCGGCAAATCCCTCTTGCGTGGCAAGCTCCAGGTAACTCACATCAGATACGATTCGTTCAATGAGGTCTCTCATTTTCGATGAGAGTAGCATCTTCTTTGCTCCTTCCCCCGCGGCGTTTCCCACCGGAATCACCCTGTCAATCCCAACTGGCGGAAGGAGACCGATTACAAGTGCACTCTCTGGGTCGATGTAGTTACCAAAGGCTCCTGCAAGAAGGACCCTATCCACTTCTGAAACGTCAACCCCGGCGCTACTCATCAGAAAGCTAGCTCCTGTCAGAATGGCACCCTTTGCCAATTGTACTTGGCGCACGTCTCTCTGAGTGAACAGTATTCTCCTTTCTGAGTTTCTCTCTCCCTTCTCTACAACTATGTAAGACCGCTCACCGTCGGGATACACCTCGACTCTACCCGATTCTTGTAGCCTTCCCCCAACGGTGACTAAGCCCGATCTCCTGAGTTGTGCAACAGTATCCACAATTCCTGAGCCACAGAGTCCTTTGGGTGGCACGTCACCTATAACAGAAACCTTAGGCGCCTCTGCAGCATCTTCTATCCTTAGATACTCTATGGCTCCCTCCTGCCCTCGCATCCCATGCTTGATGGTTGCTCCTTCAAAGGCAGAGCCAGCTGCTGCAGAGCAGCAATGGAGCTCTCCATGAACAGAGAGCACGATTTCGCCATTAGTCCCGATATCAATTCCGAGGATGACATCATCTGTTTCATCAAGCCGTTGCGAGAGTATGAACGCCGCAGTGTCGCCTCCAACGAACCCGGCTATGTTGGGGGCAATGTAGACTTGTGATTCCTTTGCAGTATCAAGACCCAGTACAGAGCCATTCGTCTTGAGAGATTCTTTGATGACTGGATTATATGGTGCTCTTCCGAGCGAGCTAACATCCAGTCCTAAGAGTAGATGGTGCATCGCTGGATTGCCGACAACCGACATTCTGACAATACTGTCGATACCTGCACCGGTTGATTCACTGAGCGTTCGAATTAGGTCATCAAAGCTAGTGAGTACAACTCTCTTGAGTGTGAGACTCCCTTTATCCTCTCGAATCGCGTAGGTTATCCGTGACATAACGTCTTCGCCGTATACTATCTGTGGATTCAGCATTGCAGCCTGTCCAATCTGAACGCCATCTGAGAGATTCATGAGATATGCAACAATGGTGGTTGTACCGAGGTCAACTGCAATTCCTTTTTCCTCCGAGTATCCCTCATCTACCTCCCACTCAGCGCCCCTAGAGACCCCCTCAATGAGGATTTTCGTCTTTGCAGCAGCCTGTCTCACAATCACTCGAGTGTTCTTGTCAACGCAATGCTCACAGGCTAAGCGCACCCCTTGCCCGATGGCCTCTTCTGAGAGATGCGATAGGTCTGTTTCGCTGGGCTCTGGTGTTGGCTGCATTATCACCTGACATTTGCCACACGTCCCTCGACCTCCACACTCCGAGGACACATAGAGTCCCAGCATTCTAGCTGCATCTAGGACTGAGGTTGTCTTGCCAACTGAGATTCTCAGTCCTGATGGCTCAAAGACTAGGATGGCCTCGCGCAAGATATTCGCCTACCCTATCAAGTATCTCGGATGCGGCTTCTCTGGGCGTAATCTCTCCTCAAGGAGAGCTCCTGAAAGGGCTACGTCTATCATCGCCACTGCGGGAAAAGTCACGGGCGCATGCTTGATTGGGCCATAGAGCACGAAGTCGGCCCCGAGCACAATCGGCATGAGGTTTGAGCCTACAAATGCAGGTTCCTTTGCTTTCTTGCCGAACTTCTTGACAAGACCCCCCCACATCGCAACTGCGTTGTGAGCACCACACCCCACAGGGAGTCCGTGTTTCTCCTTGATTGAAATGAGTGCCTTGCACGCCAGCCCGAGGGTCAGAAGATCTACAACACCAGTGTCAAACATGGCGTTGGTAATTCCTGCACTCTGCGCCTTCTCAAGAATCTCGTCAGCCAACTCCGCTCTCTTGACAGCTGATGTCATGGCAACGTTGGAGAATGTCAGAATGACTGCGTTCTTCGCACCTATCTCTTGAATAGCCTTGTAGACATCATCTCCGTCCTCGGGCGTCAACGAGTTTAACACAACTCTGTCCAAGAGCCCTGCTTCTCTTGCGGCGGCCAGTCCCGCTATGTTGACATCGCTCGATCCTGATCCGTCGATGAGCAAGGGCATATCGGTCATGTCAGCCAAGATGCGAAGGTAGTTCTGGATTGCCTCGGGCGTTACCCCCACAACATCCAACATGCTGGGAAGTCCCGTCTTCTCTGACACATCTGCCAGGCTCTGTAGCCTCGTTTCAGTCTTCGACTTGTCTATCTTCCCGGCCTTTTCATCAAGTACAAGTCTGTCTTTGGAGTAGAAGATTGACCCAACCATCACAGTGGGAACGAGTCCAGGTCTTCCACCGACCCTGACTCCTCCAATGTCAAGGGTTCTCTGTTCGGTAGCATATTGCTGCATGAATTCAATCACCTGAAGGTCGCGAATCAACCGCATTCATTGCCTGAGCTGATTCCTGCAATGATTGGGCACAATAATCTTTGCGTAAGTCGTGCGTGCATTGAATGCATAGGAACTGTTTAATGATGCAGCTTCAGTTACGAGCCAAAACCGGAATGTGAATGCATGCAAGTACTTGAAGACCTCTGCAAGCCAGACAAGTGCGACAGAGAGTGTGTAGAAGCATGCATTCAGCAACATGGTAGGAACGCCCCTCTCAGGTTTGCAGACGGTGACAGATTCCCGACAATCGAGAATGGATGCACCATCTGCCTTGCATGTGTAAGAGAGTGCCCCTATGGAGCGATAACAAGCTCCTTCGCTGATGGGCATCTGAAACGTAGGAACGTTGGTGCCCGAGGGCACAGAAGGCCTCGAATAATGCTACGCCCTTACGAAGCGTCTGAATCCTATGAGAGATTCTCAGAGAAGGACATGATATTCGCAAGAGTCTACAATGACCCCGAGTTTGAGCACTACAACAAGGATGAGTTCTACGGTTCCGAGAGAATGATCTCTAAGCGGCTGCCGGGCTACAGTCGGGCAGAACGCGATATGGCTGCAGCTGGGTGGAATCTCTATGACTCAAGGAAGTCTGTGACCGGCCCTCTGCTAGAAGACACATCCAAGGAACAGGAAACGGCAGAGCCTTCAGCAGCTGAGAGCAGAGCCATGACTCGGGCAATCAAGAAGGCTGCTCGGATGTACGGAGCCGCACTCACAGGAATTGCAGAAATCGACAGGAGATGGTTGTATACTACCGACCGGGCCGGTGAACCGTACGAGATTCCCGAATCTATCAACCGTGCCATAGTAATTGCGGTTGAGATGGACTATGAGGGGATATCCACGTCTCCCGCGTTTCCTAGTGCTCTCAGCACGGCTGTTGGATACTCCAAAATGGCATTCGTCGAGATTGAGCTCACGGCCTTCATTCGGCGTCTTGGCTTTCGAGCGGTTCCTTGTGGAAATGACATTGCACTTAGTGTGCCATTGGCTATCGATGCTGGCCTCGGGCAGTATGGACGACATGGACTTCTAATCACCAAGGAATACGGGCCTCGCGTTCGGTTGGCCAAAGTCCTTACTGATATGCCACTTCTGCCTGATTGCCCAGATACCGGTTTTTGTGAAGCCGTTCTTCGCTTCTGTGAAACCTGCGAGAAGTGTGCACATCATTGTCCCTCCCAGTCCATTCCAAGTGGGACGCTCCGGACATGGGCGGGTGCGACCCGGTCTAACAACCCAGGTATTAAGAAGTGGTATGTCAACCCGGAAACTTGCTACGGATTCTGGATGGACAATGGCAGTGACTGTTCTAACTGCATCCGTTCTTGTCCGTACAACAAAAGAAACGGACTCCTTCATAGGAGCGTATTGTGGGTTGTGCGTTATCTCCCGTGGATGAATCGCCTCGTTTTGATGTTCGACGACCTTATGGGTTACGGAAAGCAGAGGGCACCAGATACACTCTGGAGAAAGTTCAGCTAGTCCCTGCTCTATAACCCGGTAATGGCTCTTTCAACCTAACTAGTCTTATAATACAATGTCCTTTAATTCCCAAGTCCTCAGTTAGCCTGGCCTGAAGGACTGGAGTCCAGAATCTGATGAGCAAGCGTGCACCGAGAAAGAGCGCAACAGGAGTTCGCGAGTTCCAGACTCTCTCAGAGAAACTACCACTTGCGGTTCTGGAGGCCAAAATGGACCATAGTATCACATACATGAACAGCTATGCGATGAATCTCCTTGGCATTCCAGATAAGAAGGCAATGCGTGCTGTTTCACTCGAATCACTAGTTGCTCCTGAGCATTGGGAGCGTTTTCAAGATGCGGCTGCCATTCTGACAAAACCCGGTGAGCATCAGGTTGTATCTGTCGGTCTCCAGTCCGAATCGGGTGAGCGAATTGACGCTGACCTCCGCGTGCTTCTGCATGGAAAGGGGAAGTCACAACGAATCCGTGTCTTTGCTACTGACTACACAATAGCTGGCAGCACTAGTCCTAGACTCTACTTCAATGACGCAATCCTACGTACAATCATTGAGAACTCTCATGATGCCATAGCAATCGTTGGTGACAACTACAAGATAGAGTACGTGAATAGCAAAGTCCCACTCCTCATGGGTGGTGTGAAGGAGGACTACATCGGACTTGACTTCAGAGAGTTCTTCGATCCGGATCTGGCTGACTTCACAGCTGGGGTGTACACGAAGAGAAGGAAAGGAGAGTCTGTTCCTGATGTCTATCCCTTGGAGTTTGGGAAATCGGATGGTACTGCCATTGTCATCGAAGCTCGTGCATCGCTTGCTGAGGGAGCAGACGGTTCCAGGAAGACTGTCGTGCATATTCTGGACATCACAGACCGGCGACGGGACCAGACAGCGCTCGAAGAAGCCGAAGAACGGTATCGAGTACTGGTCGAAACTATGAACGATGGCTTGGCTATTGATGATGAGGAAGGAAGAGTCGTCTACGCGAATCAAGCGTTCTGTGAGATGTTGGATAGGTCCCCAGATGAGGTACTCGGTCAGCCGTGGTTCCAGTTCACGAAAGACAAAGACCAAGATTGGGTTCAAGACAAGGTTGAGGAACGAAGGAGCGGAAAGACTGCACGCTATGAGCTTGAATGGGTCAAGAAGAGCGGTGAGATTGTGCCAAGTATCATATCTGCTACGCCTCTTGAAAACCACAAAGGCGACTTCCTCGGAACGTTCGCCGTCATAACCGAGATTTCTGCCCAGAAGGAAGCCGAAGAGACAATTCAGTTCTACCTGGATCTTCTGACTCATGACATTGCCAACCAACTACAAGTTATGATCACGGCGACTGGTCTACTAGATGCCGAACTGCCAGAGTCATATCTGGAGGAGGCCCAGACCGACATTCTTGATGCTATTGAAAGGTGTAACCGGCTCATTACGAAGGTCAAACGTGCCGGAGAGTTCAGAAGACTTCCAACAACGCGAGTAGACCTCACCAAGGTATTGGAGGAAAAAGTGAAAGTACTCGTGAAAGTCTATGGTGCAACGGTCTTTGTCGAGGATATCGAGCCGCCTGTCCATGTGAGAGCCGACGCCCTTCTTGGAGAGCTTCTCTGGAACTTGCTCGAGAACGCAGTTCGTCATAATCCTAGAGAGAAGCCCAGAGTCTGGGCATCGGGCAGCAGAGAAGATGACATGTACAAACTCTCTATCTCGGATGACGGTCCGGGGATAAGCAGTGCCCGCAAGAAGACTATTTTCAGCAGAAGAGGCCACTCTGGAGGTGTTGGTCTTACACTAGTTTCACAAATGGCAAGAAAGTACGGAGGCTCCATAGAGGTAATGGACCGTGTAAGAGGAAAGCCTAGTCACGGTTCTAAGTTCATTCTCACACTGCAACAGGTGGACGAATGACCAAGTCACTATGCCATTACTCTTGCAATGCGTTGATACAAAGACTCGAAGAAGTCCCTCTTCTTGATTTTCTTATTCACTTCGAAGAAACTAGTGCTGATCCGGTACAGTTTCCTCTTCAGTTTCTCATAGTCCTGAAGCCTGCCACGCTCTACATTCTTCTCAAATACATTGGCGACAGCCTCAGGAAAATTGTCTATATACTGACACTGTTTCAGCTGAATATGAAAAAGAGTACTCCGTAGAATCGTATCCTCTTCGATACTCCGAATTGCCATTGCCTGGTCCCCGCTGTGGGGAAGTCGGAACTTGTCTTTAAGCGTTGTAGTAAGCCTATTCGAATATATTCATGTATATCCAGATAATGGTCTGTGTAGTACACTAGACACTATCGAGATAGTGCCTGAGTTCAGAAGGATGCTCCGTATAGTTGGACATTTAAGCTCCCTATCTAACGATACGCCAGAGGTAGAAATGCGCAATGCGACTTGCATCAGTGATTGACATCAGCCTAGTAGATGTCCCGGGAATACCTGTCACTGTGATATTCACAGGGGGCTGCAATTTCGACTGCCCTTATTGTCAGAATGCAGAGCTGATTTCGTCTGAGTCCGGAACAGAGGTCACGGTTGAAGAGATTGCTGAGAAGGCACGGGGTCATCTCACTGATGGATACTGCATCACTGGTGGCGAACCGACGATTCACAAGGATTTGCCAGACCTACTCAGACTGCTGAGGGCGGATGGACACTGTCACATCAACCTCAATACGCAGGGTTCTGTCCCCTCGATTCTTGAGAAATGCCTTCCATACCTCGACTCGGTCTGGTTCGACATTAAGACAAAGCCAGATCGATATCCCGTCATAACAAGAACTAGTGGCAATCAATGGGCAAGCGTCCTGAAGAGTGTCAAGCTAATTATGGCTTCTGACGTTTCTTTCTGGCCAAGGACCACCTACGCGGGAGATCTGATGTCATCTGACGAGATTCTTGGTGTGATTCGAGTTCTAAAGGAGATCGGCTTCCGGGGGGAGTATGTCGTTCAGAACTACGTTCATTCATCTGGTGTGAGGGAAAATGAGGCTGCAAAGCTGAGCATTCCCAATAGAGAAGATCTTGACGCGGTCTTTGATCTGCTGCCTGACGGAATCAGTATGCGTCTCGAGTGGCGATGACGCTCCGGGACCGGTCCCCGTAAACAAACACACAGACAAGCTTTTAAACGTCGCACTATTGACGTTTGTTTGAGCCTTTCCAGTAATGGGCCTAAAATTCGACTGGAGCGTTATCAAAGCATGTTTCCATCGCAGAGCATGGGTTATGACCGAGCAATCACAGTATTCAGCCCGGAGGGGCGGCTCTATCAAGTTGAGTACGCGACCGAGGCGGTTCGCCACGGGCCACTTGCTGTTGGAGTCAAAGCGGTCGATGGTGTGATTCTTGCTGGTGAGAAGAGATCGCCGCATGCGCTTGTGGACCTAGGCACTCTGAGGAAGATACTGCTCATTGACGACCACATCGGCACTGCAATTGCCGGCCTTCATGCTGACGCAAGGAAGCTTATAGACGAAGCTCGGTTGAGAGCCCAGATCAACAGACTCAGCTATGACGAGCCAATCTCCATCCAGTCTCTGGTTGTAAACATATGCGACATCAAGCAGGCATACACGCAGGCCGGAGGCTACAGACCATTTGGTGTCTCTCTACTTGTCGGGGGTATTGACCACGATGGCCCTCAATTGTTCACCACTGACCCGTCAGGCTCGTTCTGGGGCTGGAAGGCCACAGCCATTGGGAAAGAGTCTGATGTAGTCCGTGACTTCTTCAAAGAGAACTACAACGAGAAGATGGACATCGAAGCCGCCTTGAAGTTCGCACTCGAGGGACTACTAAGAAACGGTGAAGATTCCGAAGAAGCCCTCAAGGAAAAGGCCCAGTCAATAGAGATTGGCAGAATCGACGCCACTGATAAGACATTCAAGATTCTCACCAACGAAGAAGTCGAGGCGGTTTTGGCAGCCAAATAGCAGTGCTAGTGAGGCTCTGACTATCTGCCTCCGACGATCTGGAATCGTCAAGCTTCTCATGTTTTAGATTGTTCGACTAGCTTATCGACTATCAATCCTGCAATGTCCTTCCGCGTAATCCTTGACAGTGCGCTCCACGAGGGAGCTGCGTTTGCTTCTATGACACATGGTCCATCAGGCGCCTCGAGTATATCTATGCCTGTGTAGTCAAGCTTGAGGGTTTCTGCAGTCTTTATCGCACACTCTGTGTATTCTTCATCGAGCTGCGCGAACTCCGCACGACCTCCAACATGAACATTCGTTCTCCATTCGTCCGGTTCACCCTCTGGCAGGTACCGGTACATTGCACAGATGAGCTGGTCACCAATCACGAACGCCCTGATGTCACGTTGTGGTTTCGGAATTACTTCTTGAACGTAGAGTACCTGACCAAGCTGATGGATGAACTTCATTGCTCTGTAGTTGAGTTCTCGATTCTGAGCTCTTATGGAACCAAGTCCGCGGGCACCGATGAGGGGCTTTATCACAACATCTCCAACCTCGTCAGCAAACTCTATTGCAGCCTCAAGATTCTCTCCAACATATGTTCGTGGCACACGGATTCCTACTTTGTGGAGCGCTGTAAGTGTGGCATACTTGTCCTTTGCTCTTCGAAAGGAATAGGCTGGATTCATCACGTAGATTCCAGCATCCTCAAAGTGTTCCAACAGAGTGATTCTGAAGGTTATCTGATCGCTATTCCCAAAACCTACTGTTCGAACAAGCACTCCATTCATTTCCGATACGTCTTTGCCATCTAGGTGTATGAATCTGTTAGGTAGTTCTGCAGAGATGTCCGGGAGCCTGAAGGGGAATGCATCGTGACCTTTCACCTTCATGGCCTCTATGAGACTCGAGGTTGCCCAATTATTCACATTCTCGTGATAGACTACGCCAAACAGAGCCACTGAGTTTCTCTCCCTTTCTGGAGTACTTCTGTCGACACACAGCCTGCCAATAAAAAGGTAAACCTCACTCTAGTATCTGCACTCATAGCAGACAATCATGTCCTCGTAGTTTGAAACCTCCAAAATGAATGAGTTGAGTTTGAAGACTGGGACTATGGGTACTCCTTCGTTGAATGTGACCTCTTCGACCAACCATGTTACAAGAATCGGTGTCAAAGCGTATGTCCCACGAGGGAGACCCCCAATCTTACTTGCAAGGCTTTCTATCTCACCGCATAGATGTGCGGTTCTTTCCCTCTGCCTTTCTGCAGCACTCTTCAGCGCAGAGGATTTGCCTGATCTAATCCCCCACATCTTGGCGTCGACGGCGACTATTCTTTCTCCACGTACCCCGATGACATCAATCTCCATCCCTTGTATCCTAGATGTGCCGCGCCGTCTGAAGCTCTCAACACACAGGTAATCGTTCTCGGCCAGAATCCCTGCCACGAGCCCCTCAAAATCCTTCCAAGAGAGAAGACTCACTACACTCTCTGGCTCGGCACCCAAGGATATGGCACGCATAGCTACGGATACTCTTGCAGATCTGTCAAGAACCCAAGAGTCATCTAGTGCTCGTGTGGCTCCTACCTCAATCAAGAGCTCTGTCATAGCCTTGTCAGCAGCTTGGAGTGACTCTGAGTCTTTTGTTCCCTTCAGCACGGTTATGAGGTTCAAGAGATAGTTGGTCGACATCTCAACTCCTCTATTGCACGCTAGTTTATAACATCCGATGATGACGGACTCTCGGGATGGATTGATGTCGAAGACAGCTGAAGGGTGGCATCGTGTCCTGAATGCCTTTGATGACTGGATTGCCTATGAGAGCTCTGAATTCGGACCATGGACAGGATATTTCTCGCTGGAGAATCTACGCTCTCTTACCAGCGAGGAGCGTTTGGGTTGGATGCACTCTATGTTCGATGAGGTGATTCCTGGCCGCGTCGAAATATGCCGGGAAGTAGGTGTCGCACTCGAGGACTTTCTCCCCTATATGCCCGACGAGGACGCAGTTCAGGTTGTACAATCAATGATTGACCTGAGTGCTGTAATTAGAAACCTGATGCTGGGAATGAGCGACACCGTCTATTCCATGATGGAAGAGTACAAGGAAAGTGGGCTTGACGAGATAACCTCGTACCTCTCCTCAATCAAAGACATAGAGGAAGAAATCAGGCAGAACATGAGTCAGTATAGCCAAGGTTTTGCCAAGCTTGGGGCAATGGGTCTTGAGATTCCTGACGATATGGAGTAGTTACGCTGTTACAAAGCCTCTGCTGCAAACCCTTAAATCGAAATCTGACTAGCCTTCGAATGACCCAATGATAAGAGGTGAAAAGCGAAATGGGTGTTGAAGCAAATACCACTGCCCATCAATGTCGGGTCGCAGACGCAAAAGGTGAGTCCGAAATTCACGCAAGAGGTGAATGTATTCTCTAGTGCACACCAGGTGCAACAGAGCCACGAACCTTTCGCCAAGCCTTCTTTTGACAGCCTTGCTGCCTCATTCTTCAGTCTGGCAGACTTGAGAATGAGTGAGAATCAGAAACTCGTTCTGAGAGTGAGTGCAGAGCTGCTGAAGCATAACGACCTAACAGTGACGGCGCTGGCAGACCTGGTATCACGGAGGACCACTGTACCTTACAGTACCGCGAAGTGGAACCTGCGTTCCCTGATTAGTATGGGTCTGCTGACAGGTGGTGATATGGAAAACAAGGGGCAGCCTGCTAGGCTCACATCAGCCGCATTAATGCTTGCTGATTTTCTGAGCAGTAGGGCTGACTAAGAGATGAGGCCTACTCAACTGAGTGACCTCTTCTCACCTTTCTTTTTTCTTCTCAGTGGAATCGCGGAAGATGTGGGGTGCTGCCCTTCCTCTGCTGACACTGCTCAGCTTTACGTGCCAACTTCATCGGATCTTCCGTGCGACCAAGCTCCAGGCATTCTCAAGGAGGCTCGACGTTTCGTCCTGACTCACCGAAGCAACGAGGACAATGTCCACAGACTTGCTTTCACCTAGTTCGATGCTTCCAAGGTTCCATTGAAGTCCAGTGGCAATGTCCTTCGGTCCCAACTCAAGGTTGTTCTTGAGATCGCGTCGAATTGGTGTCACTTTCAGCTTCAGCGGCGTTGATATCTCCCAACGGTCAGGATGAGGTCTGGAGGTCATGGCCACAGAGAGCTTTGTTGCGTCATAGGCCATTATGACGCCTCTCTCAGGATCGTAGACACCTATGTCATCTTTGTAGCTCGTGGGGCCTCCCACATCGAAGTCAAAGAAGCTGTGAAGCTTCAGGTCTTCGATTCTGCTGCTGCCAACATTCGTAGTCGTGTGCCGCATCAGAAGGATGGGCTTGTTGTAGCTCCAAAGGTCCAGCTTCAGAGCCACATCGTGTTCCTTTGTTTCCTCAGGTCTGTGCTGCAACTCTACATTGAGAGTTCCCTTACCTGATTGGCTACTTACAAGGGAAATCGATTCAGGCTCGGTTGATTCAACCGTGTTCAGAACGCCGTCTCTCAGATATGAAAGCCAGAAGCCTCCCTTGTACTCAGCGGGATTCCTCAGCAGCAGCCGTTCCTTCCCAGAGGGATCAATCAGGCCGAGGCGCTTTATGTAGAAACCAAGCCGACCTTTACCTCAAGATATGCAGTCAACCGTATAGCTGATATCGAGTCTAGGACGCCGGTTCCCGGTTTCGAAGACCTCGGACATGACCGATCACTTACCAATGCTGCACCTCCCGAACGTCAACACGGTTAAAAGCTCTCCTCTGCTGGCACGGTTGAGAGGCTCTCAGTTCACAAAGTTGAAAAGCAAGACCGAAATCCCGTCACGCATCGAGGTGGCAGCCCGATGACTACTCTAACAATCGACCAGCTTGAGAAATGGTACCGCAAACGACTCTCTAAGCAGTCCAAAGAATTCACAAAGAAGGCCGAGAAGAGCTACAAAGTGGTCGAGAGGACACTCAAAGACATCAGAGAGCTGTCCAGGGATCTCAAAGGAACTGACGATGATGAACCAGAATCTATTGGGATTGCAACCAGGTTTGCTATGAAGGTCGAGGAAGTAACAGAGGACTTCTACGTGGATAAGGAGATAACCCATGGTAGCACAGAGGCCCTTCAGGATGAAATTAGGTCCTTCATTCAGGAGCTTTGGGGCGCTGGTGCTCGATGGATTAGGCGAATGGACAAGAAACACAAGAGAACAATCAAGCAAATCGATGTCGCTATGAAGGAGCTCATGAATGAGATGAACAGACTTCAGAAGCTCCTTTTCGAGTTCAGTTGGCTCAAGGATTTGGAACGCATTGGAGGCCGTATTCAAACACTAAAGGACTTGGGCTACAGCGAAGAGTTGTTTGAAGAGCAGATCAGACAGACAAGGATGAAGATTGAAACTGCCAGAAATGAGTACGAATCAGCAAAGAAGGCCCACGATACCTTCACTGAAACTTCAGACGTAGCTGGGCTTCTCACCTTGGATGAAGAGGCTGATCACCTGGCTGGCCTGTTGAGAATGAAGATGAATCCTCTGAAGAAGCAGGTGAAGAAGTTCCTTCAAAAAGACACGGGTGTTAGAGTCGGCGCTGCAGGACAGAAAGCTCTTCTTGACTACTTTGAGGATTCTTACAGAGCCATTGTAGAAGAGCCTGACGACTATCCTGGTCTTCTTGAGGGTCTGAATGGCCTGAAGGAAGCGATACAGACTGGCAAGCTATCATTGAAAGATAGACTTGGTAGAAGGGCGATTGAAGAAGTGGAACAGATCAGCAGCGGCTCGTTGCGGGAGCTCCAGCAGAAAGCGAAAGAAGTTGAGGAGAAGCGTCTTGCATATGCAGGCTCAGATGTCTACGCAGAGAGTGCTCGACTTCAGAACAATCTCGAGGAAGCTGAGAAGAACTTAGAATATCACCGCAGTGATATGCTCAGAATCAGAGACGACATTTCGAGGGAGTTGTCCAGAATCGAAGAGCATAAGGAACGAATCGAGTCGGAGATTCTAGAATCCTTCGAGGAGAAAGTGACCCTTCAGTTGGAGATTAGGCTCGAACCATTGTTGAAGAAATGCGTTGTAGATTGAGCAAAGGGTGTTTAAGGTGAAGGTGCTTGTTGCATCCACTCAAGACATCGCTAGTCAGACGATAAGTAAGGTCTTGATAGAAGACCATGGCTTTCAGGACTCTGGTTCAACTTTCGAGGGAAGCCCTGTGTACTCGCTTGGAGAATCAGCTCTCCTAGTCACTACGAACAGGGACATGATCTTCGCAAATCACCTTGAGCAGTTCTTCGAATCTGAAGTGTTCGTATTCTGCTCCCGACACAGAGCGCAGTCCGGTCGTCCTGCTCTGTTGGTTCACAGCACAGGCAACTTCGGTGCCGATGCCAGCTTCGGTGGGGAACCAGAGCAGCTGTCAGTTTCGACCGCCTCACTTGTATCCACTGCACTCCGCAGACTGAGGATTGAGAGGGACCAGAGGTCAATGGAAGAGTTTGATGTAACACTTGAGGTCACTCACCATGGTCCAACATCAATGAATACGCCCCTGCTATTTATTGAGCTTGGGAGTGACGAAGAGCATTGGCTAGATATTGATGGGGCAAAGGCAGTGGCCGCAGCTGCGATGGATTGCATTCGTGCACCCGCTGAACATGAGGCTTCGATTGGCTTTGGCGGCACTCATTATGCGAGCAAGTTCAGCAAGCTTGTCTTGGAAAGAGGCGCCAGGATTGGTCACATAGCTCCGAAGTACGCACTGGATGAGATGAATCCCTCCCTCGTACACCAGATGATTTCCAGAAGCAGAGAGAAGGTAACCCGCGCCATCATAGACTGGAAGGGAACCAATGCAGAACAGAAGGGAGAACTTCTCCCTATCCTCGAGGAGTGTGACCTTGAGGTCATACGTGCCTCGAAGGTATAGTCACCCACCCGAGAGCTGTATCCTCAGACTTTGTAACGCCCAGCTTTAAGAGGCATCCCGAAAATCTATATGTGCAGATAGTGTGCTGCACACAACCTCCAATACCATAGGTTGGGAAGTAATGACCAGCGATAACAAGGCTCTCTCAACTCTCGAAGACAAGGTAGACAGGATTAGCGAGGAACTAGTGTCAATTGCCAAGAGGCTGGAAGAGCTCGCCTCCGTAGAGGACATCGGCAAGAGCATAGCTCCTCTCTCGAAGATTGAGGCTGCTCTTGACGATATGACGAAGGCGAACGAGGACAAAGATCTAGTTGGGAAGATAGACGGTCTTACTGACTCTCTGAAGGGAATCGATTCTGCAGTGGTAGAGATACGGGATTCTAAGGAAATGGAGGTCCTGTTCAAGAAGATGGACGACATTCTGGTTGGCATTGCAGATGTGGGAAACGAAGTGAAGACTGCTGGTTCCGTTGGCGGAAACAATGACACAGTGGGAAAGAAGATTGACGACCTTCAGCAATATATGGCTGGTCTCTCAGGGCTTGAGAATACAGTTCAAGAATTGTCAAGCGATCTCTCAGAAACCAAGGAAATTGTTGGAATAATCGTGCGACAACTAGATGATCTCGAACGCAAGTACAATCAGTCATTGGAGAAGATGACAGAGGCGGTGGAGGCTGCCGCCAGTCTCGCGGAGAAGGAGGCCTCAGAGCCTGTTGAGAAGGATTCAAAGAAGCCTGCAAAGAAGCCACCGAAAGAGAAAGAGGAGGCTCCAAAGCCAAAACCAGTGAAGGTCACACCATCAGCTATTGACGACATAATGGACAGCCTCCTTGAAATGGTTTCACCTCAGACCGAAGCGAAAGAGATGGCAGGAGCCCTAGAGGAAGTCCGAGACGAGCTCACACAGATGATCAAGGGGCACACCCCAGTGCTATTCCAGTTCGGAAAGAAGGCAAGAGAGTTGAAGTCTTATCCTCCAACTGCGACTCTAAATGAGAACGATATTGCGAGTCTGAACACCGAGATCCGTTCCTGGACGTCCAAACTCAAGGAGATTGCTAAGGCCGACGAATGAAATTGGTCGCAAGTCCGCTTCGGGACTATGGTTGTGGGCCATAAACTTATCAAACTGAAACGCGATTGCGCAACTTGAAACACCTTCGTTGCCGTTTGTGCAGCAAGGTGCCGACCGAACTGCTCCAGGTCCATCTGTAGCCATACAGTAATGAGTGAGTTGACCGTAGTAATGAAGCTGAAGCGACACAATGATACTCTTGCATCAAGACTGAAGTTGCTTGACAAAGCATCAGATAGCCGCATTGCCGAGGAGTTCTTTGAGCTGCTTGAGGAGAAGTGCAAGGAATGCCAGGAGGACCGTCTTGGTTGCACCGTACGACCTGCATGCAGGGATCGTAACCTCCTGAACATGCTCATTGAGTTGGGTGTGGATCCTGAAGACCTTCCAGCTTTCTGCTATAGTCAATATCTTGAGCAGATCAAACGATTCGTTCTCGAGAAGAAAGGCAGAGGTATGACCGATCGTAGACTCCAGACCAAGGATTTCCTTTCAGCTCTCAGAGTGAGTTCCCTGAAACACTTCGTGTCACGATTTGGGAAGATATGGCCCAAGACCACAACAGTCCAAGAAGACAACACTAAGCTGGTGGCAGGAGATGGTCTCGTGTTTCACTTTGACTTTGCTCGCGGAATTGTGATCATTAACCCGCAGCATCACTCAGTGGAGGACTTCCAGACCTTCAGACTATATGTAAGGCTGCTATCGGAACATGTTGGCGTGAGCAGTGTGGCTTCGAGAATCACAGATAATTGGTGGCAACTTGAGATAGACCTGGAGAATGCGAAATCCACCAAGGGAGAACCTCTATTGGAAAAGGATATGGTCAGCCATTTTGAGGACTTCTTTGTGGATGAAGAAGACAGCTCGATACACATCGAAGCTGAGGTGCTATCGAATGGGCCTCAAGGGCCCTTCGAGGTGCAGGTCTTGCTTGCTTTGTTTGAGAGAGTGTCGAATCTCAAACGACGCAAGAAGACGAAGTAGTCGAAACACGAACTACAGAACAAACGAGAAGCGGTGGTATTTGATATGAGTGGAAGTGCGGTAGTCGAGAGTATTCCTGTGTTGAAGAGAAACCTAGGAGTTACAGACATAGAGGCCAAGGTGGTTCTCTCTGTATTTCTCGGGGGTAACCTAACGCCGGGCGGCATTGCTGAAATAACCGGAGAGTCCGTGAAGAAGGTTCAGCAAGCGCTCAAACGGCTAGAAGCGAAAGGACTGGTAGTGAAGGTGGAAGGCGTTGTCACAGTCTACCGCCTAGCACCTTCGATTCTGGCAATGGAAGATGTGCTTTCGTCAATCAATAGCGATCTTGATTCCTATTCTGAGGAAACCGAGAAGCTGTACGAAAGCCATGTCAAGAAGATCGACGAAAGTGTCGAATCTGTCGTGGAGTCCCACAGGGGTACAATAGATGACGGGAAGGTGGCTCTTCAGAGCTATGAAACTAGGACCGTCGAAACGGTCCAATCCCAGATTGACCTGATTGCTTCTCTTTGTACTCAACTTCTCGCTGACATTATTCAGAGCATGGAGGGTGCGTTGGCTGGTTTCGACACTACTCTAGACGACAGCCTCGGTACTCGACTTGCTGCTCTTCACCAAGAACTTGACAGGAGTCAAAAGGAACTCTCTCGTGTACTGACAAAGATATCGAGGGACTTCAAGAAGGCCGTCAAGAAGGAGAAGAAAGAATCAGTTGCCGCCGTGGACGGACTGAGAAAGAAGATCACATCTCTCATTCAATCCCTTAATGCCTCTGTTGCAGCAGCACTCGACGAGTCGCGCAGCGCCGTTCAGATGTCTGGAGAGCAAATGAGCCAGAGGATTACCGAAGAGTCAACAAATGCCTCTGGAGATGCCATATCGATCCTAGCATCTGCAAGTGAGGAACTGGAGGGGATAATCTCCCATTTGGAGGCTCAGCTAAGCGCGACCTATTTAGCAGGCGAAGAAACGCTCAAGGAGGTAGTTTCAAAGAGTCGGCTAGGGATTGCCGATGAGGCTGAATTGGCCAAGGCAAGAATCGAAGATGCTATTCGCATCTCAGGGTCCGCTAGGAAAAGTGTCGAAGCTTGGCAGAACGAAGTCGGCGCATTCACAGAGGTAGCATTCCAGTCATTGAAGTCTCAGCTGGACCAGATGCAGTCCACCGAATCTAACTATCTAGACAACGTGAGGAAGGCCTCCACCGGGCTTATTGACAAGACTCAGGCATTGTACAATGAGGAGTACGAGAGTCTCAAAGAAATGGCTGCGAACGTGCATAGCGATTTCGGTGACCACCTGGAAGCCTCTAGGAGCTCATCGTTGGAACTGTTGGACAAACAGATGAATGCGCATGAAGCAAAGCTGGAGTCTGCCAACACAGAAGCTCTAGCAAATATCGGGAAGCTGTCGAAGACTGCTATCAGGTCGCTGAGTTCGAACCTAAATCAGATAATCAAGGACATTGGTGAGATCCTAGATACTGAAGCAGCCGAGATGGATACACTGGCTGAGGCAATCAACAGCAGACTCAACTCGGCATTTAACACTGTGATAACAACTTCCAAGACCAAGCAAGAGTCAGCAATCATGTTCGTGAAGAAGATTGCCCATGATTTCGAAGCGGATGTCGGCAACCGTCTTTCTGAGGTGATTGGCGAGTTTGCTTCTACCTCAAAGTCTCAGATTAGAGAGGCCAAGAACCTATACTCTAGCCTGAATGAACGCGTTGACACAAGACTAGCGCAAGGTGTCAGTGCGCTGACGGCACACGCATCCCGAGTCCAGAAAGAGGTCGACACAGCCATTGAAGAGCAAGTCGCAAGAATCGACGAACACACCAAAGCTATGCGTGATGAGTTTCATCTACAGCTTGAGGATATTACAAGGCAGTTCATCAATCTGACAAAGGGAATTGAAGCAACGTTCAATGGATTTCTTTCTAGTCAAACGACTGAGGCACGTGACTTGATATCTTCAGTCCACACTGAATTCAAGGGGTCTCTGAAGACAGAGATGGTCACTCTTGAAGAAGACTCCCAGAGACTCCAGCAGGAATTCGCAGTTGAGTTGGGTCTGAAAGTGGAAGAGCTCGTTGGGGCAGTTGATGCCATGAGGAAGGCGTTGGAGGAAATCACGGTTGAAAAGCGAACTGAGATTTCTCAGTCGATGGCGAGCGCCTTGAGTGGCATCGACGACGCTCTGAGGAGTACTCAAGACGCTCTCAAAGAGATGGAATCAGGCACGATTCGGCAATTCGGAGACAATGTAGTTCAGGTGTCCAAGGAGTTCAAGTCCACAGTGAATAGTGCACGTGACACCATTGCAGAGAAGGTTTCAAGGATCAAGGACTCCACAGAAGACTCGATGGCAACGAACACTGGGATGATAACGTCTGCGATAGACACCTACCTGACTGATCAAAGAAACGCGCGAGAGAAGCTCCTTGCAGCTACCAGCAAGAAGATGGATACTCTTGCTTCAAAGCTTCTGAGCAAATCAAACAAGCAAGTAGAGGCATTTCAGGTTTCACTAGCTGGGAAGGAGGCTTCTCGTTCGGAAGCAGTAAGAAACACGCGAGAGAGGGCAATGTCCGCAATTGAGGAGCGGCGGAGTGAAGTGGCGCTGGCGTTCATCGGTGTATCCGAAGGGCTCGAAACGTCATCTGGAAATCTGGCATCATCACTGGAGCAGCTTGGCAGCAAACTGAATACTGAGATGACCGCCATTTCAAATGGCCTTACCAATACTGCAGATCAGGCCGCACTGAGAATCGGAGAGCGGGGAGAGAAGACCCTGAAGGAGTTTGAACGGCTGAGCCGCGACCTTCTGAAGAAATCCGAGGCGAGTATCACTGTACAATCGACTCAATTCGGTGAGAGCGCTTCTGTTCTGCTTACTGGAATTGGAGAGAGTCTCTCGGACATGCCAGTCAAGTTCAAGGAAATCATCGATAGTGCCAATTCAGAAGCCGCGCAGAAAGTCGACGATTACTGTCTAGGGGCGCGCGACTCGATCAACTCGTCCTTCTCGAAGTTCACTGAGTTATCAGAGCCAGTCGCACAAGAGGCGCGTGGCCTGCTAGAACGTGTTTCGACACAAGCAACAAAGAGTCTGGACACGTCCCTTGCAGAAGCGCAGCAAACGAACCTAGACTTCATCCAGCAGGCGGCTCGCAGACTTGAATCAATAGGTCGCGATTTGCAGACACATCTAGGCGGCGAAACATCGAGGTTGACAGAGAGTCTGAGAACGGATCTTGCCGCAAAGACCGCAGAGATCAGTGGCGGTGCATCAAAGGCAGCGACCGACGCCAAGGAGGGCATGTCACTCCTAAGGCAGGAACGCAATGACGCACTGAACAGCCTTGCAGAACATGTGGACAAAACGATGCGTCAGTGGGGCACTCAGCAGAAGAAGATGCTCGCATCGATACGGTCGCACATTGATGAAGCAGTTGAGTCAGTGAGCCAAATCACGGAGCGGACTGGTGAAACACTGAAGGCGGTTAAGATTGCAGGGCAGGAGATGTTGGCAATTCCGAGCGACAAGACATGGTATGTCACCGGGAAAGACGAGATATGTGCCCACATGATGGATATGGTAAATAGGGCTGAGAAGTCAGTGGTCGTTTCCGTGCTCGATCTGGATTGCCTCGATATCAAGAAGCTCTCTAGGTCAAAGAAACCTCGGCGCAAGGTACTCATAGTACCTGAGTTGGAGGAAGGGGATACTGCACTGGATACTCTGCAAGGATGGCGTATCTGGCAGACTGCCTCCCCAACGACTTTGGCCGTCATTGACGATAGCGAGATACTCGTTGGTGGGTCGGAGCCGTCAGATGCAGACATGGCACTTGTTTCAACTGAGGCTTCCTACCTAGAGCTGTACCGTGACTTCATCGGACCTACGCTCACCAAAGGACGCAAGACAAGCTCATAGCTCGATTCCATATACTATTGCGTCCTCCCCGCTGTAGTAGCCGCTCTCCACATGGAGAGTGGCCATTCCGGCGCGCTCATACAGACAGCGTGCTGCGCGATTGCTTGGTCGAACTTCGAGTCTACACGACTTGATCTCATGCTTCCTTAGGAGATCGAAGGCGTGGTTGAGGAGTGCCATTCCGAGTCCCTGTCTTCTGTTCTCGGCCCTGACCGCTATGTTGAGTATATGTCCCGCCTTGCTGCCCATATCCTCCTCCCACACAACGTACCCAAGAACTTCTTCGTTGCTTTCGGCGACATTCATTGAGATTAGACGGTTATGTTCAATCGGTACTGAGCCCCTCCACGCACCGATTATCCGGAACAGGTCTTCGTCCCAAGGCCTTGGAAAGCTCACTTCTTCAATGACCTTTATCTTAGGCACGTCATCTTCTCGGGCTGGCCTAATCCTCCAAGTCATTTCTGCATGCTTCCAAGGAGGGCATCTCATTCCTACAGATAGTCTTTGCGTGCAGACCTCTGTGGCACCGGACTGCCGCATGAAGGGCAAAATGTCGCATTCTCCGGAATTGCTTCTTCACAGAATGCACAGATGTCTGTCAATCTTACGTACCTCTCCGTTTCATAAGTGCCTACCTGCTGGTGCGGCGGCATAGAGCCAAAAGACGAAGTTCGGATTGAAAGGAGGAATACCACGAGAAAGACTACAAACAGTGCGAGTCCCACGAGGGCATCCACGTTTCCAAAGAAGAAGAAGGGGAACACAAAGACGAATCCCTCTCCGGGACCCACTGTTCCAAAGGCCAGGATGAAGAAACCTATGACTAGAACCACGAAACCAATGATGATCAATATCTCCGGTTTTCTCAAGCTCTAGCCCCTCCGTGCTATATCGCCCTCAAATCATACCACGCTCTTGAAGTTGTGCGACTATGTTGGAGTACCTCTCGTCATCGCCTATCATAGCATTCACGTCAGTTTCCATCGTATGGGACCCGGGGACCAGTGAAACGGAAACATCTGCTTCAGGGAAGACCTGTTCTAGGCGGTGACGTATGAGAATTCCAATCAGAGCTCCCATCGGACAGTGAACCACGGTTGGTTTAAACAGAACGCGAATCAAGTTGCCAGTGACTCGGATGTATTCTTCTCTAACAATGGCCATGCTTGGATCCGTGATACTCACGGGATGCTCTGGGTCCATGACTGGCTTCAGAGCCTCAAACACATCGCTACCAGTCGGCAACTTCCTCACTTTTTGAGCACGCCGTTGTTTCACTTAATAATCTATGTACCTTCCCGGTCAATCAACACCTCCGCACAAACATTATCAGCGGATGACAGTATTAAAGAGCAAGTGTGAGTTCTTCTGACCCACGCCACGCCGCCCAAAGGATGCAGAACTGAGGGAACAGCATGCCGGAAGAAAAGAAAACCAAGACGGCCAAATCTAAGGCCAAAGCCAAGTCAAAAGCTAGACCAAAGGCCAAGCCCAAGAAGAAGGCTAAGAAAGAGCCAAAGGAAAAATCACGCTACCATTTCAAGATTACAGTTGTAGGACCTCAAGACCCTCTTCTGGAGCGAGTACTGGCCGTGTTCGACGAGCAGGTGGTTGCAATAGATGGAATTCGAATCGGTGCGACAAAGTTAGAGCTTGCAGACTCTGATGTAGGAACTCTCTTTATGTCACCTGAACATGCCGCCCTCGACATTCTGCTCTCTCTTACATTCAAGGGTGCAAAGGGCGTAATCATCGTACTCAGGGAATTGGACCCGCAGATTGAAACCGTCTATCGGAACGAAATAAGGAACAACCTCGGAGAGGGAATACCCACACGAGTAATCTGCCTGGGCGACGACTTGGACGAGTTCAAGAGAACCGAGATACAGAGCGTCCTAGATGACCTTTTGCGTGAGATTCTCGAGGTCACTGCATCTGACAAATCCAAAAGCAGCTAAGATGCTTTCCTAGCCACGTCCTTCTCTGACGCCCACGTGATACAAAGCCTTTATTCGGGAATTGAGATAGCCCTTGGTGGTGGCCTTCTTGAGTTCGAACGGAAAGGATGACAACTACTGGATTGGTGTGCGCGATGCACTGCGCATGGTGGACTCCTTTTTGAGATGGTCCAGAAGACATCCTACTGAGGCAAAGTCTATTGACGAGTTCCTAGCTGAAGGACTTGTTGCTGCTGCAAAGCGCTGCGAGTCATGTCTAGGAAAGGAACTAGGTCTGAAATACGGGACTAGAGATGAGGTTGCTGAAGACGAACCCTCCATAGATGAGGCGGACTTTCACACACCCTCGGGTCATGAAGAACCCTCACGTGAAGAACCACTGTCGTATGAAACGACTCCTGAAACAGAGCCTGAAACGATCTCAGAAACACCCGACAAACCCGAAATCACGCCCTTCGAGGCCTCGAGTCCTGAAGAGATCATGCGATCAATTCTCGAGGACGATAGTCTCTGGGGAAATGGAGAAACGGAAACGGATGTCGAGTATTCGAGCGAGCCCGACGTAGAATACTCGGGGGCGACTGAAGATGTTCCCTCCCTAGAGCCAGAAGAGGATGCGACAACGGAGTCTACTCCCTCATTCAGGAGAAGAGTCTGGACTCCCTACGACGAGCCGTCGACTCTTGAGGATGTGCCTCGAGATGACTATGACAACGACATAGTTGAAGACGATGACTCATTCGAAGAGTCAGACGATGTCGAGGAGTCAGAGGAAGAACCAGTCAGAAGCGGACCGCCCCCGCCTCCACCCCCGCCAGAATCAGATGAAACTGAAGAAGAGAGGAGACAGCGTGCTCGAAGACTCTTCTTCGGCACATGACTACCGGCAGACTGGACAACTCTCAGAGCGGGCTATGTCAAACAAGTCGAATGTCAATGTGCCGATATCAATGGCCATCAGTCTTCCGGCCAGGTTAGGGTGACGTCCGGTGGCAATCAGAAGTGCTTCCCTTGCTTCGATTCCTCCAACGATAGATAGCAGTTCAGGTGAAACTCCAATCGCGGCTGCAGTGTTCTCTGGACTATCCTTGACATCGCCCATTATGCAGTTCAAGCATCCTGTCTTTTCAGGAACGAAGGTGGTCAAATTTGCGTAGTATTCCACAGCTCCTGCGAAGACGTAGGGGATCTCAAGACTCACACTAGCACTGTTCACTGCCTGTCTGGCCTCAAATGAGTCCAATCCATCAACAACAAGGTCTGAACCGCGCAGTAGGTCTTCTGCGTTTTCATGGTTTATTGCCTCTACCACTGGGTCGTAGGTGATATCAGGATTCATCAGGGAGAGGTTTCTTGAGGCACACTCAGCTTTCTTCTTCCCTATGTCGCTGGTGTTGTAGATGTTCTGCCTCTGCATGTTTGAGAGCTCTACATTGTCACCGTCTATGATTCGAATTTTGCCGAATCCTAGTGATGCAAGGAGGCGTAGAACCGAGCTTCCAATCCCGCCAGCGCCAACCACGGAAACAGTAGTTCCGTTCAAAGCCTCTAGGTCCTTGATACCAAAGTCTCGGAGTCTCAATGATCTCGAGTATCTGTCCAGCTGATCTTCTGTGAATTTCATCTCAAGAAGCAACATACAGATAGACTCACTTAAAGCCTTGATGAGGCGTAACTCGGTACCATGGAAGAGTCCGCCGAAGTTTCAGTTGCTGTGAAGAAGACGGCACAGGAGTCCTTGGTTGCTGCATTGGCAAAGCTCACAAGGCCACTGACCATACCGAGCCCTGCTAGCCGCGTTGTGATCAAGCCCTCAATTCTGGATCCGGGACTGCCGGGCAACACCTCGGTGGAATTGGTACGCGCCCTTGTTCGCCTCTTCAAGGAAGCAGGAGAGGTCATGATTGTAGAGAGTGACAACCCTTTCAGGACTGCTAGTGAGGCTTTCGATGGGTGTGGGTACAGCGCCTTGACACAACTAGGAGCGAAGCTTGTGAATCTTACAGCTGAGCTGCGGCAGCCTGTGGCAATGGCTGGCTATCATTTCAAGACACATGACATGCCGGTCCTGCTTCTCAGTGACAGTTTCCACGTCAACTCAGCCACGCTAAAGGTGGAGCCTGAGAATGAATTGGTTTGGGGTGGCATCAAGAATCTCTTCGGGTTACTGCCTGATGTGGACAAGCGCGTCTTCCATTCTCGTCTGGATGATGTCCTTCTCGACCTTCTCGTGTCGTTTCGGCCTGATCTGACAGTTATGGATCTTACCGAGATTGTGATTGGAGAGCGAAAGGCCGGAGAGGTTAGGAAAGTGAATGGAGTCGTGGTCGGCAGAGACCCCGTTGCCGTTGATGCATTCTGTGCCGGACTCTTCGGCTTTGACCCAATGACCATTCCCTACCTCAGGCGTGCCCACGACCTCGGTCTTGGGGAGGCGCTTCTGGATAGAATAGATGTCAGAGGAACGGAACATCAAAAGAGCCTTCTTTCGGACCTCATAGGCCGAGAATAAGACGCCGGAAGCAATATTAGATATGCCATCGACCGCGCTCTGCCGTTCTGCGTTCCGAGTAGGACGGTCATCATATCCGGTGGCGACGAACTGTGGACTGGACGAGTCATCATATGGAACGCATTCCAGAGTCAGGCACGTTGAAGATGTACGAGCTAGCATCACGCCTTGAGGCTGAAGGAAAGACTGTCTACCATTTCGAAGTTGGACAACCAGATTTTCCAACACCCCCAAACATCGTGGATGCAGCCATCCAGGCATTAAAGGACGGTGAAACCCGCTATACTAGTTCCAGAGGCATCCCGAAATTGCTCGATGCCATCCAGAGCCATTACTCAAAGAGAGGCATAGAGATAAACGGCCAGTCGGATGTCATAGTCACTCCGGGCGCCAAGATGGCCCTTTTCCAAGGCGTTCTGAGCACAATCGACGCTGGAGATGATGTCCTGCTTCTAGCCCCTGCATGGCCTACTTATCGTGTCATGATTAGAATAGCGGGCGCCAAGCCCCGCGATGTGCCTACACGACCTGGATACGAGCTTGATGAAGAGGCTCTGAAGGCACACATAAGCAAATCCGTTTCCGCGATTGTTATCAACAGTCCAAACAATCCCAGTGGAGGTATCTTGGCAAAGGAACACATGAAACTGATTTTTGATCTCGCGATGGATCATGATTTTGTCGTATTCAGTGACGAAATCTACGAGGCCCTTGTCTATGATGGGCTAGAGCAGGCTTCTATGCTAGAGGTTGACCCCGCTATGCAGAGGACCCTCGTAGTGAGCGGTTTCTCCAAGTCCTATTCCATGACCGGATGGCGACTCGGTTATGCCATTGGAAATTCAGAGACAATCGGGAACATGGTCCGTATTCAGCAGAACACAACTTCCTGTGCTACTTCATTCGTACAACATGCGGGTGTCGAGGCACTCACCGGAGATCAGATTCACGTAGAAGCCA
>LRSK01000255.1 GCA_001563325.1 Candidatus Thorarchaeota archaeon SMTZ1-83 | reverse complement strand
AAGCGCTCTCCAATTTGGATGCTCAGACTAGGAACTACCTTCAGGCAGAATTCTTGCGAATCAGTGAGGAAACAGGCTCGACTGTCCTGTTTGTCTCGCACAACGTAGACGAGGCGGTGTTTCTCTCAGACAGAATCCTCGTAATGAGCAACATCCCATCATCGATAATTGCTGAGTACAAGATAGACCTGGCGCAACCGCGGAACAGGGCGTCTCCAGAATGTCTTGAGTATCGTGCAAAGATCCTCGATATTCTTAGAGTTGAGCAAGAGAAAGCGATGAAACGTCAGACTAGACAGCGACCTCCTGTCTCCACCTAAGAAGCCTCTTCTCGATCATCAGGAGTAGGTAGCTTATCAGGAAACCTATCAGGCCTATTACGAGCATGCTTGCGATTACTGCACCTGTCCACCCTACCTGTTGCATTGTCCAAATAAGATACCCGAGACCTTTGTTGCTTCCAATCATCTCAGCTGCCACCAAGCACATCCAGCCAATGCCAAATCCGATTCGCATCCCGGCAAACACCTCAGGTGCCGCGGAAGGGATTACAACTGATGTCAGGATTCGTGATTCAGAGGCCCCGAAGGTCTTTGCAACATCGATGTGCACAGGCTCCGTTCGCTTGACTCCTGTGGTCGTGTTGATTAGGATTGGAAAGAAGGCGCCAATCCAAATGATGAAGACTTGCGCAGATAGGAGACTTGTGAATATCAGAAGAGAGAGAGGAATCCATGCTATCGGTGGAATAGGACGTGTGGCCTCCACAACGGGTCCGAGAACAGAATCAGCGATGCTGTACCGTCCTATTGCAATACCTAGCGGAACGGCAGTTATGACTGCAACACAGAAACCAACCGTGACAATGAACAGGCTCTGGGCAGCGTGATCTGCCAGAACGAATCCGCCGCTGTCGCCTTCAGTGGACAGTATGATGAAGGCCTCTATCACCTCAATGATAGTACTTCTTGAGAAGAACGCGATTACGACCCAGAGTAAGATTAGAATGAGGCTAGCCAATGCCCAACGAATGATATTGGACTCGAGAAACCACGGTATTTCATGATGGCGTGCCTTCTCAACAGCAACATTCCCTGCATCCTGCACTGGTGATGACATCGTCAAGCGAATTGAACATCGAGTCTTTCTTTTGTTTCTGTCGCTTTCAAGAGTCTAGGTGCTCTCGACGAATGTTGTGTTGATGAAGCTGCCTAGGAATGCTTCGATATCAAGAGGAATCTTGTGAGGAAGCAGGATATCCTGGTCTATGAGGTATGAGAGGTACATCTCAATCCCAGTACGATTCACACTGTAATCGAAGATGATTCTGTTGAAAGCGGTTTCAACTGCAGAAACAGCATCTTCCATCTCCAACCACTCTGAAGCAATCTGGATTGCAGCGATCGGGTTGGCAACAATCCACTCCTCAGCGCGGACATGGATATCGATGACGGTTTGAACAATATCAGGACTAGAGGCCAGGAAAGAGTTCGACGATGCGACCACGCAACAGGGATGACGTGGCCAGATTTCACCGGAGAGGACAAGAGGGACAGCCAGACCATCATACTCGGCCCTAGCATTGAATGGCTCCCAAGCCACAAAGGCAGGTTCCGCCGCCGATAGGGACTCTGCCATGAATGAAGGAAGTGTGGTCAGAGTAGTGATGTCTGAGGGACTCAACCCTGATTGGTTGAGAGCAAGCCTTAGGAGAAAAGCCTGAACTGTGGAAGGTCCGGGGATGTGTACCGACTTCCCTGTGAGATTGGCAACGTGTGTAATTGTCCCATCATCATAGTCAGCCTTCCTCACCATTATGGCTGAGCCCTCAAGATTGACTGCTGCGAGAATGGTGACCATTATGTCTTGGTTGATTCGTTTGGTTAGAGCTGGAGCGGCGCCAAGATAGCCCATATCTATCTCATCTCCCAGGAAGGCGTCCATTTCCAAAGCTCCATTGCCATAGACCTTGAGCTCCACAGAAATCCCCTCCTCCTCAAACCATCCATTAACAAGCGCCACACGAAATGCGAGTTGATGGAGATCCTTCTCAAGATAACCGATTCTAACATCAGGTCTATTGATTGCGGTCCATGCCGCCACGATTATTCCCGAGGACACGACGATTATTACAATTGCAGCTGCAATCGCCCTGTTTCTATCCATACTGGACTATCTCCACTCTTGACAGGTCGTCTGTTTCATACTAAATGGACACCGCATATGAGGGTTGGGTTATGTCCACACACTCTCACCAAGTTGATTAGACGCCATTGGTAAGTAAGTCTACTATGGCAATTCGTGACCGAATTCCTGAACAGCTCAGACTCAGGGACGAGAGGATATCGTTGAATCTGGAGGACGATGTGGCAGTCTTTCCGACCAACGACTACGTTCTACTAGAGATATCTTACAAAGCTGGTAAAATCAACATCTCGAAGATTGCCGCGACAGTGAGAGACCTAGTGAGAAGTGACCGCAGGATGGTGGCAATAAGGGGCTACGGATTCAAAGGCGTAGGTCTCTCTGTTCGAGTTGCTCATGAACTGAAGAAACGAGAGCAAAGATTCGAGTACGAGATGGCGTTTGATACGTTTGAGGCCATAGATCCTGAAACGCAGAACCCGCTAACCAGCGTTCAGATAGTTGTCATGCCTCCCTGATGAATGGCTAGGGAATTCGGCGTTGTAGGAAACTGTTTTCTGTGCAAGTCTTCCATTCAGTTGTGGTGGGTCTGTCTTGAGTAGGCTTGTCAGTGCATCAAGAAACGGCCGGACTGCCCTTGCTATAGTAATGCTCCTTGTCCTGCCCACCGTCTTGACTGTGATACCGTTGATTGCCGAATCGGTCCCATCCTCTGTACAAATTCAGTGCTCCGAGGTTCCATTTACAGCTGCACAGACTGATGGCGACCCCCCTTTGCTGGTTGACAATGAAAGCGAAATGGCGAACCTGGGTCTGCCCGGTAACGGATCCCGGAACAACCCGTACATCATTGAAGGATTCAACATCTCAGCGGATAGTCCTTGTATCCGGATAATGGACGTTTCATCCTACGTCGTGATTCAGAATTGTTTCCTCCGCGCGCTAGCAGGCACCTGCTTGAGGTTAGCTAACGTTAGTAACTGTCGAGTGGAGGACTGCGTCTTTGTTGGAACGGAGTATGCAATCTACTGCGAGGTTTCTGAGGGAGTCCAGATATCTCGAAATATCATCTATGATGCCGGTTATGCAGTATACGTGTTGGACAGCCAGTCTTGCAGCATCTCGGAGAGTACAATTTACGCATGCTCTGTCGGAATAGCATTTCAAACGGCCCGAAATTGCTCATCTGTGGAGAACAGAATCTACGGGAATGGAGGGGCGGGGTTGGACATATCTGCTGGCTCTTTGAACAACACGATTTCGGCTAACCTTATTGGCTGGAACTCCCAAGTGACACAACCTTGGACCAACTCGATAGACAGAGGAAACAATAACACATGGTTGGGGAACTTCTGGTCGGACTACTCCCCTCCAGGCCCCTACAATGTGTCCGGATCTGCCGGCGCGCAAGATAATGACCCTCGTCGACTCATTGACAATGACCGTCCCGTTCTCAACCATACCGATGAGGTTCTAATGGCAGAGGGTGCTGATACTCAGATCGTGTGGAGAACATCCGACCAGTTCCCTCTTAGTTATCGCATCTCTTTGAATGGGGCGGATCAAGCAACAGGGACATGGACCCAGTCGGAAATCACATACAATCTGAGGTACTTGTCTGTTGGAGTTCACGAGGTCATATTAGCTGTGAAAGACGCCTCTGGACTCGAAGCGTTTCATACTGTGACAGTAAGAGTGCTGTTCATCTTTCTTTCGGATATAGGCACTGAACTTGTAGTACTGGCATCGATTGCCAGCGTCTTTTCGGTCGTATTGGTCCTCCTAGCAGTTAAGAAGAGGCTATAGGTGACAGATTCATTTTGAATCACGTTGTCTTGACCACGAATCCCTGATTTCTGACGTTGCCAATCCACTAAATACATAAGCAGGGCACAAGGAGCCAGCTTAGAAGCTTCTCTTGTGTAGGTGAAGGAAAGAGATGGCGCTCGATTTTGCACGTGGTGTGATTGAAACGAGATGGCATGGGCGCGGCGGTCAGGGTGTGGTCACCAGCAACCAAATGCTGGGAAAGGCGGCGCTGGAGGAAGGCAACTACATCCAAGCCTTCCCAGAGTTTGGCCCTGAGCGTACAGGAGCTCCCGTGAGAGCGTTCCTGAGAATCAGCAAGAAGCCCATTCAGGTTTATGCTCAGGTCTACGACCCGGACGTCGTCATCTGTATAGACCCGACGCTCCTGGAAGTTGTGGACCCCACTGACGGTCTGAAGAAAGATGGGACTCTTGTACTCAACGCGACCATGAGCCCGGAAGAGATACGGAACAAATACGGATTCAGAGGGGGGAAAGTCGTGACCGTAGACGCCACTGAAATTGCGCTTGATATCATGGGCAGGCCATTTTACAACATGCCCACTTTGGCGGCCGCTGTAAAGGCCACTGGAATGGTTAGGATTCAGACCGTAATCCAGGAGGTTGTGGAACGATATCCGGGTAAGGTAGGCGACCTGAACAAAGCAGCAATGGAAAGAGCAGTGAAGGAGGCACAAATCGGATGAGCGAGAAATTCGATGAAATCCCAATGGCCGGAAACATAATCGAACCTGGTAATGCCAAGAGATACAAGACTGGAGGATGGCGTGCGCAACGCCCGGTCCATAGTCCAGAGAACTGCCTCTGGATCAAGAATGGTACCTGCGGGCGATGTTGGATATTCTGTCCTGACATGGCAGTAAGGCTGATTGAGAAGAATGGTAATCGATTCTACGAGTACGACTACGACTACTGCAAGGGCTGTGGGATATGCGCCAACGAATGCCCGACCGACAGTATCAGAATGGAGAGTGAGTGAGATGACAACGGCTGAGAGAGTACCGAAAGACAAGATCACAGTGGAGGGTCTCACAGGGGACGCTGCCATCGCTCACGCCCTGAAGCAAAGCGATGTTGACGTACTTGCGGCATATCCAATAACTCCACAGACAATCATAGTCGAAGACTTTCAGAGATTTGCGGCCGATGGTGAAGTGCACACCAAGGTCATCCCTGTAGAGTCTGAGCATAGCGCAATGTCAGCATGCGTCGGGGCCTCTGCCGTTGGTGCGAGGGTCGCCACAGCCTCAGCCTCAGCGGGTCTCGCTTTGATGTGGGAGATTCTATACTGTGCCGCATCCATGCGAATGCCAATCGTTTTCACAGTGGCAAACCGTGCCCTCTCTGCACCTATCAACATCCACAATGACCACTCAGATGGCATGGGCATGAGAGATAGTGGTTTCATTCAACTCTATTGCCAGAGCTGCCAAGAGGCCTACGATACCACAATAATGGCGTTCAGGTTGGCTGAAGACCATGACGTATTGCTTCCGGTAATGGTGGGCATTGATGGATTCATTTTGAGCCACAACGTCGAGAGAGTGGAGATGCTTCCTGATGATGCAGTCCGGAAGTTTCTTGGTGTTAGAGTACCGGTTCAGCCTCTCGATCCGAAGAACCCCATCACCATGGGCCCACTAGCTTTGACAGACTACTACTTCGAGTTCAAGGAACAACAAGACAGGGCGATGTGGAACGTTCCAAAGGCCTACAAGAAAGTGGAGGCCGAGTTCAAGAAGTTGACTGGACGGTCCTATGGGATGTTTGAGGAGTACAAGACAAAGGACGCAGACATCGTCATCCTGGCAATGAGCACCATGGGAGGGACCGCCAAGACTGTCGCAGACGTACTACGAAAGAAGGGAGAGAAGATAGGAGTCATTCGACTCAAGATGTTCCGCCCGTTCCCAGCTAAAGAGATTGCCAAGGCGGTGGGCAGTGCGAAGGCTGTAATGATCTTTGAGAAAGCAATGTCCTTTGGAGCAGTTACAAGTCCACTTGCTTTAGAGGTCAAGAGTGCCCTCTATGACGTGGAGAAGAAGCCGCTTGTTGTTGACTTCGTTGTGGGGCTGGGAGGCCGTGACGTGCCTCCGGAAACATTCGTCCAGGGGATAGAGAAGACGAAGAAGTACCTAGGGAAAGGGAAAGCTCCGATGTATGAGACCTTGGGGGTGCGCAAGTAATGACCGAACCTGCTGCAGTTAGACTGAAGGATATGCTACAGAAGGACCAGATACTCTCCTCCGGACATCGGATGTGTGCAGGATGCGCCGCACCAACTATCGTGAAGTTGATGGGAATGGCACTGAGAGGGCCAACCATTGTGTGTGAGGCCACTGGCTGCCTTGAAGTGGCCACCACGATATACCCATTCACTGCCTGGAAGATACCATGGATTCACGTTGCGTTCGAGAATGCTGCGGCCGTGGCATCAGGAGTGGTGGAAGCAATGGCAGTTATGCACGAGAAAGGACGTTCTGAATATGAACACGTAGATGTCATTGCAATTGGTGGCGACGGCGGGACCTTTGATATTGGGTTCGGCGCCTTGAGCGGTGCCCTAGAGAGGGGCCATGACATGGTCTACATGGTGTATGATAATGGTGCATATCAGAACACGGGAATCCAGAGGTCAGGCGCGACTCTGCCCGGTCAAGAAACTACCACCTCATGGGCAGGCAAGGTAGAACCTGGAAAACGGCAACGCAAGAAACCTCTGGCGGAGATTGTTGCTGCCCATAAGATACCATATGTTGCCACGGTAGACCCTTACCACTACAGGGATTTCGTGCAGAAGTTCCGAAAGGCGTTGGAGGTCGAAGGTCCAGCGTTCATCCATGCCTATTCACCATGTCCCAGAGGATGGCGATCAGACACATCCAAGAGCATCGAGCTATCCAAGCTGGCAGTGGAAGTTGGAATCCATCCGCTCTACGAGGTGATAGATGGTGAAGAGTGGATTATGTCCGGTCCAAGTAAGAACCTGAAAGAACTCAAGCCTATCGAAGAGTATTGGGCATCCCAGGGTCAGTTCCGACACCTCAGAGGCCCCAAGTGGGACGACTTCAAGAAGGTCATTCAAGATCAGATTTCCCACGATTGGGAGCTCTTGAGAAAGCGTTGCGGCTTGGAATAGCAGTCCATGACCAACGGACAGCAATCTTGCTCCTTTGACGTTATTGTTGCACCTGTATCACTCCCCGCGGAATCGGCCTAGCCGAAGCCAAAGCTTGCCACGAGATCGTCAACTATCACTTTAATCGGGTCTGCGAAATACATCAGGAGGAAGATGATGATGAAGATGGATATCATGATTGCCGCTCTCACATATCTCTCCCTTTGATGTGCCGAAAAATCGCGTGCCAGCTCTGTTAGGTCCCTTGCCCTAGTTCGATAGTACCATGCAAGCCCCCGATTTGTGATGGAATAGCGTCCTTCTCGCTCAGCTATGAGCCCGCTCCTCTCTGCTTGTCTCACATTCTTCATGATACCTCTCTGTTCTATGTCGTGGTACCCTATCACAGCCTGAAAATCGAAGTATCGGTGACCTACACCCACTCCTCTGAAGAAATCGCGTTCAACGACATCAGGCGCCTTCGGGCCAGTAATGAGTCTTCCAAGAACCCAATATGTCATGAGATCTTCATACATATCATTCGCACCCAAGCGGATTGTGTCCACATCAATCTCATCACCTGCTGCGTGGAGTTCATTAAATGTGGACATTCCCTCCCAAAGGATAATCCCAGATATGGCAAGGGCGACCAGCCGATCTACGAAGTAGTAGCCAAAGATGGAGAATGTGAGGCCAATGATGACGCCGAAGGCGACCTTGATGTGGGAGGTGTCCTCTTTTGCGTCCCCAATGAGAGCCAGATTCCCTGAACTACGCCCGACCAGCACCTTTAGCGAGATTAGAATTCGGTTGATAACTATAGACAAGAACTCTACATAGTAGGCCTGAACCGACCATTGGACTGGTTCATTTGAGAGTAACCCTTCGATTGCTCCTACTGCTAGTAGCGCTCCAGTCATTATCATGACAGCAATTATCGTCAGAGCGCCAAGCCGGTCCCGATTGTATCTCATGCTGATTGCGATTATTCCTACAATGACAAGGTCTGTTAGATTCTCGATACCCTCGGTCAATATGGCATTACTCTGAATCGAAGTGCCAATCCAGATCTTCACCGAGGCTAGAAGAAGCAAGGCAAGCGTCGACATGACAAGCACTGAGCGCTCTGTCAGGACACGACTCATCCAATACCCTTGGTGCATTATCTCCAGCCGGCCATATCGAATCGTTTCACGTCCACGCTGAGTCAGACCGAAACGGCCTTCAGATTCATCAATTAGCCTGTCATTGAGACCGTGTTGGATGGCCTCATCGATGTCGATTGATGTCATTGTTGGTCGCCTGAGCCTGAGCGCGAACACACCGTCCAGATGGTCGTAGAGCCCCTCACGTGTGTTGATTCCTTCTTGAATCGAACAAAGTATAGCATAGAGAAGCGAAGTTCCGGGGTCACTTCTAAGAACGCTTCTAACCTGGAAAACGTAGCGACCATGCCTGATTTCTTGATTACTGAAGTTCCAGAGTTCTCTAAACGGGTCAGTGGAATCCTCAAGCACTGGTGGATCTGCCACTCCAAGGCCTCCATTTGACGCGAATCGAAGAAAGCTACAACGATGCTCGGCTAAGTATCTTATGCAAGACGACATCTGGTGGGGAATCGGCCTTTTGAGATTGCGACTGATATTCCCCATCGTGTCTCGGAACGGATAAATCGGACCGACTCACAGCATGATACTGTTCTTTGAGAGAGGAGAAGATCACATTGTCGATGATGACAGGTGGCGAAGTACTTGCTAGATGTTTGATTCAGGAAGGTGTCAAGTATGTCTTTGGGATTCCCGGAGACCAGCTCTATCCACTGCTCGACTCAATTCACACATCAGAAGAGATCGAATTCGTGACATTCCGGCACGAACAAGCTGCTGCTCACGCCGCTGATGCCTGGGCCAGAACGACGGGTCAGCCGGGAGTCTGCTTGGGCACAGTGGGCCCGGGAGCAGCTGATCTTGTTCCGGGTGTGTATACAGCCTTCGCCGATAGCATACCTATGATCGTCTTGTGTGCACAGAATCAGTCATGGAGAATCCATCCAGATCACGGAAGTTCTCAGGGACTAGACCAACTAGAGATGTTCAAGCCTATCACCAAGTGGGGTGCAACAGTGTCACACTGGCAGAGAATTCCACACTTGGTGCATTGGGCAGTTCGAGAAGCACTGTCTGGGAAACCTGGACCGGTGTTTCTTGACCTTCCATCGGACGTCCTGTACATGAAGTGTGACGAGTCCACCTTGGAAGACGGCATCGTGCCAGCTGAGAAGTATCGTATGACTCGACCACCGGTAGGCGACCCCGAGCTGATCTCAAAGGCTGCAGACATGCTGGTGAATGCCGCATTTCCACTTGTTCATGCGGGAGGCGGTGTCTTGGCTTCGGACTCAGCTAAAGAACTGGTTGAGATTGCCGAACACCTCCAAGCCCCAGTAACGACTTCAGTCGGTGCACGTGGTGCGATTCCTGAAGACCACCCGCTGTCTCTCGTGCCAGCCAGTTTTGGGGCAATTGGGGCGCAGTGTCAGTCTGACCTAGTCCTACTTGTGGGAGGAAGATTCGGCGACCTTGACTTCTGGGGGAGAGCCCCAGGATGGGGGGATTGTGCCGAACAACGGTTGATACAGATTGACATAGCACCAGAGATGATAGCCCATAATCGAGTTGTTGACCTCGCGATTGTGGGAGACGCAAAGAGCACTCTGACCGAACTACTCAGGATTGTGAAGAGTAAACCCAAGGCGAAACCGAGGACTGAAATGGCTGACTGCCGAGAAGCTCAAGACTCATGGCTTACCGACTTCGTAAGTCAGGGCAAGTCAGACCAAGTCCCGATTCACCCACTGAGAATGGTCCAGGAAGTACGCGATTTCTTCCCAAGAGATGCAATATCCATTGTGGATGGTGGAAACATTGCTGTCTGGTC
>LRSK01000254.1 GCA_001563325.1 Candidatus Thorarchaeota archaeon SMTZ1-83 | reverse complement strand
CTTTCACTGGTCCTCAGAAACGCGCCCAGTTAACACCCTTTATTAGAATAGTTAACGATTGTATTGCCAAGCTGATATTGGGGTATTACATTGCCTATCGGGAAACGCAAACCAACACTAGGCCAAGTTGAGCTAGACATCATGAGATCCTTCGGTTGGAACGTAGTCGAGCTCGAAACCAACCTCTATGAGCGATATCTTCGGATATCGGTCGAACGCTCCCTGGTCACGCTTGAGCTGTTCAGAGCTGCTCTTGGAGAGATGGAGGCCAAGGGGTATGTTTCCCGAGAGCGTCTTCACGGTGAGAGGGCGTTTAGAAGACTTCTTGCAGAGGAAGATCTCCCTCAAAGCATTCTTCCTCGTGCCCCACTAGATGAGATGAACTTGGTCATAGGGAGTCTGAAAGCCAAGCTCAAAGAGAAATCCAGAGGCACATACGTGATTCAATGGAGCCCTCTAACTGAGGATACCTCATAGGCTCTCTTATGCGATTCACAGAATCACCGCTTTTAGAAACTACCCAACATTTAAATTAACGATAGTGAATGACATCTTGATAGAAATGCCACGTGTAGTTCATTTTGAGATTGTCGCGGATGATGCGGAGCGGATATCCAAGTTCTATCAGGAAGTCTTCGGATGGACTGTTCAGAAATGGGAAGGTCCAATAGAATACTGGTTCCTCATGACCGGCGACGAGAAGGAGCCCGGAATTGACGGAGCCTTCGGAATGCGGCAGAGTGAAGAGGATGCTGTTATCAACACCATCGATGTTGATGATGTCGACAAGCACTCTGAACTCGTCAAGAAGAATGGTGGAGAAATCGTACGACCAAAGCAGGCGATTCCTGGAGTAGGATACCTCGCCTACTTCAAGGACACTGAAGGGAACCTTTGGGGCATGATGCACCGCGATCCAGACGTGAAGTGAACTTCGAGCCATCAACTTGGCTCACTCTTGCAGAGCGAGCAAGGCATCAACATCTTTTAGGGATCTTCATGCAATACTCCAGAGGGGTATTCCTTGACTGAAACTGTTAGCAGGCTTGCATGGTCAGTGCTGAGAGCCTGCCAGTCAATCGCGCAGGACTACTCTGGCTCTATTTCTCCCAATTCACGAATTGTCAGAGAAGCCGCCCGCTTGGCATCTCTTAATGCCATTTGGCGAGCCCGACAAGAAGTCGTACCTGAGTCTACTCCGTCATCCTCTGGCTTCAGATTCTCCCAGTTGTCTCGTGCAGCGCAGCTCGAGGGAGTAAGGCGGTCCGAGGTGGATGCTATCGAGAAGTATGTTCTCGAGTCAGTTCCAGAATCGGATAGCCTTTCCAGAATCTCGGGTGTTTCAGATGCTGAATTCACAGAGATTCTAGGAGAAACTCACTCGCTGGGTTGCTTCCTACTTCCAGAGGGTAGACAAGATGCGGTCTACAGAAGGTCAATGGGTGCGTACTACACACCAAGGCAGATCTCGAACCACATTACAGAGAGGACTATAGGACCTTTACTCGATTCACTGATTCAGGAGGTTTCCAATGGGTCACGGAAGTCAGTAGAGCGGCTGATGAAACTCAGAACCCTCGACCCGGCCTGTGGGCCCGGAACGTTCCTTCTATCCGCTGCAAAGCAAATCACAGACCGTTTAGAGAGGATTCGTGAGGCGGCCAGACGGGGAGGCCTTGCCAGTATCGCCAATGAAGAACTGAGTGGCCATGCAAAGAAGCTTGCTGGAGGTCTCTATGGAGTTGACTTGGATGATGCTGCTCTTGAAATCGCCGATTTCTCTATTCGATACGAACTTGGGTTGGACATGTCCGATTCTCACAGCTTGCGCGGAGCCAATCTTCGAATCGGAAACTCGCTCATCTCTCTGAAAAGCAAGAATACTAGAATGGTTTTGGATTCATTTTTCCAGAATCCATCATCAAGAAATGCGTTTGAGTGGTCCCACGAATTCTCTGGAGTAGTTGGGAAGGAGAATCTGATGAATCCTCCTTATGAACGACTCAAACCGAACATGGCGGAGTTCATGCGCGAGAGACTACTGACTGGACCGAGAGATATTCATCAAGACGAATTCGAAGTATACCGAGTTAGGCTGTTGGAAGACGTTGAATACTTCCGTAGTTCAGGAGAATACCAGCTGGGCAATACGCATACCATCGATACGTACAGGCTCTTCATCGAGCGTGCCCTTCAACTAACCAGAGAAGGTGGGAGAGTTGGTTTTGTAGTTCCATCAACACTTCTCGGAGACCTGTCAGCCCGCAAGCTGAGGCGTAACCTTCTGTTGAACAACCGGGTTGAGATTGTGGAGGAATTCACCGAAGGAAGCCGACTGTTCCCAGGGGTTACACAGGCCGTTTGTATCATGGTGGTGGAGCGCGGAGGCAAGACCGTCAAACTGAAGGGCAGCTTCAATTTGGGGAATCTGGACCAGGCGCGGAAGGGCACATGTATAACCATTCGGCTGAACGACATCGAGAAGACAATGGGTGACTCTCTCCCTATTCCGCGTGTGCCCCGTGAAGGATGGGGCATACTCGACAAGCTGCATCGCAATCCATCATTGGGCACTCTATCTTGGGCAGAGAACCGAAGAGGCGAGTTGGATCTTACCATGGATAGAGAGTATGTGCTTAAGGAACCAAAGGGCCATCGTCTCATCAGGGGTTCTCATATTTCACGGTATAGTTTCGTTGAGGCACCTGAGCTGATTCGAGAGTATGTGAACGTTGAAGCGTTTTCGAAGAAACTTGGTTCCTCGAAACGGGCTGTTCATATGGGCAAACCGAGGATAGCATGCCAGCAAGTATCTAACAGATCTCAACGTTGGCGTTTGAAGTTCGCACCCGTCCCTTCAAAGTCTGTCCTAGCCAACTCCTGTAATTACATTGTGGCGAGTGAAGACCTCGGCCATGATGTTCTAGCCTATCTGCTGGGTGTTCTGAACTCAGATTTGATGAATTGGAGATTCGAAGTGAGTAACACAAACAACCATGTTTCAAACCGTGAGCTTTCCTCCTTGCCTATTGTGGACATTACAGCAATGGACGACCGGCAAAGAAGACTCATGGAATCTCTAGTCCGACTTGTGAAGACCGGCGATATGGCGGCAGTCGAAGCTCACGTGCATGCCCTCTACGGTCTTCACTCGAAAGAGGCGAAGAAACTCATGACGTACCGAGGAGCGGCAGAAGAGGAAACCGATGCTGTTCTCAAGAACTTGAGTCGGCTACTTTGAACCGGTAGTCCACAAAGCGGACGGCGCTTGCTGTCTATTTCACAATGGGTACAGAACCCGGAGTGAAAGCGGTGACTATCGCGTCGTCTTTACAGGATGTTCTAACGCCTGAAGGTACAGTCCTCTATAATCACGTCTGTGCCAAGCTCAGCGATTTCGACATGGAGGTGATTTGTACCGTCCCGCCTGGTGGCAATTGGCAAGATGTTCCACTTGAGATTGCATCGAATTCCTCGCGATTGACTCAGATACGGCGTTCAGGTGGGCGTACAACGTACTATGGACGGCTTCAGAAACACCTTCCTAGCTATACTATAAACACGTACTTCAACAGACCCGGCAACGGCACTTTCATCCACCCCAGCCAAGACCGTCTCATTTCACAAAGAGAGGCTGCCAGGCTCCAGTCCTTCCCTGATAGATTTCGGTTCTTGGGCAGTACGACTTCTATCTACAAGCAAATCGGTAATGCAGTACCACCTCTCCTGGCAAAGGCAATAGGTGCCCAGATTCCAAGAGGCGACGTAGTAGATCTGTTTGCAGGCGCTGGAGGTCTCTCCGAGGGGCTTGGGCAAGCTGGTCATAGACCAATTGTGGCATCAGATATTAACCGTCACATGTGTGCGACCTACGAATATAACCATCCTGAAACTGCTGTAATGCAACTGGACATCACAGACTCGACTGCCTTTCAGAAGCTGGTTTCTGTGATTGACGACACATTGGCAGGTAGAACCTTGAGGATGATTGCCGGTGGTCCTCCTTGCCAAGGCTTCTCCACTGCAGGCAATTGGGACAATAACGATTCCAGAAACTCGCTCTTCGGTCCGTTCCTTCGGGTTGTCGAGAGGATAATGCCTGACTATGTACTTGTTGAGAACGTTGAGGGCATTCAATGGATGAACAAGGGTAGGACGATGAAGAGAATATTGTCCTCCCTAGAATCAATAGGTTACTGCACAGCTCAAATGACACTGAAAGCAGAAGAATACGGAGTCCCTCAACGTCGGAGGAGAGTCTTCATTCTTGGGTCCAGAGATGAAGATGATTTCGGCGCGCCCACACCACTGTTCATGCCGACACCCCGAGGATCACGCAAGCGAAGACAGGAGATCTGTGATGTTGTGCTGCCTTCCGCCGTAACAGTTGAGGAGGCCATCTCCGATCTTCCACCTCTCGTTTCGGGAGGAGGGGAACAGGTGAGTGTATACGAGCCATCAAGTTGTGAACACAGCTACCAGTTACTAATGAGAGGAGCTGTCAGTTGGAAGGAGTTCATCAGAATGAGAGCTTAGTAAGACTGATTTGGAGGAGGGATTCTCGAATCCTAGGAGAAGAAACCTGTCATTCGAAATCTACGAGGAGCAATGACTATTGATCATCAAGGTTCTGCTGTTTGACTTGGTTGGTCCCAAAGTACTTGCTTCTAGCTCCTTTGTGAAGGAAATCACTACAGACGAATTCCTGAGGTCTGTTGTTGACAGGTACTCTGAGGTCATGACAGAACTCTCCCGCAGAGTAGTGCCCATGACAATCCAAGATAAGGTCACATATCTTGCGAGAGTCAATGAAGCCACCATAGTCGTAGCAATCAGTGACTCCAAGGAGCTTTCATCTGAGGAACTGGAAACTGTTGACAGGATTGGCGAAGAGATGCGCCACGTTGTGGAGCGCATTCCTGTCAGGGACGCAAAGACGATGTTCACACCGCTGGTGGAAGAACATCTGAGATCAGGGGTTCGCATCTGCTTTGTTTCAAACCCAGAACCATTGGAGAATGACTTCTCAGGCCGGGCCGTTGCAACAATCGTGGCATTAAGGGGACGGAAGAATAGACCCTTCACAGATGCCACACGAATCGGACCCTATGACGTGCATGTCATGCCACACTCGTACGAATCGTTTCTGGCTGCCAAATGGAAGGGTGACCTTTCCAGAGCACAAATCTTTGCTCTTGTAATATCTAAGGACAATCCCGAATCGAAATCGGTAGGCGATTCAGCAAAGAAGATACGAGAAAACTCTGAAGGAAAGATGTTGATAGTCCCTGGGTCGGACGATGACCTCGAGAAGGCCCGCGAATACGAGTCTCAGTACTTCTTAGAACTCTGTGATTCTGTTTCACCGAAGCCCACAGAGCTGCTTCTCTCAGCACTTGCCACAGCTGGATTCACAGACATGCACCCTGACTTGGCTCGAGAGCGATGGTCTGTCGACGAATCCGTTGACGTTGAAGACTACCAATCCTTGGAACCGGCTATGAGACCCCTTGGACACCAGGCTTTCTTTGTCATTGACAAGAACTCCGGCGTTCCTCAGTTCACCTATCTGTACGAGGACGAGTCCATGCTATTCGACATGGCACCAAATCTCGTGGCCGCAATCTCTCAGTTCCAGATTGATAGTACCAGTCCGACCGCCACTTCAGTATTCCAAGCGGGCAATCTCAAGTATGCAATAATAGAGCGGAACGACCTTGTATTCACATTGGTCACCGGGGTCCGAGGTGACGTGGAGGTGGTGCGTTCACAGTTCTCGTTCTTACCTGACCTCTATCTTGATGAATGCCCGGAAACCGCCGTGTCCAGTGACGACCTCTACGCGTCACCCCCGTTCACACTAAAGCTGCTAGCAACACTGCCTCCAGAAGACCTGGCAGGACGCGCCGTGCCTATCGCAATGGAGCCGCCTGATTGGGACCGTTTTGAGTCTGCGCATGTGAAGGACTTTCTTGAAGCGGTTTGGAACAGTCTTGACGGCAAGATTACAGTTTCTCAGCTGATGAGTGGTTCTGGCGCGGATATGGTGATGGGCGCTATCTACCTACTCAAGCGCATGAAAGCAATCGACTGGAAACTCCGGATCTTGCCATCTGACGTACCAGTTGTTGTCGGGAGCGTAGACGATGAAATGAGTCATCTCTACACACACCTGGATAGGATTCTGGGGCTCGCAGATGGCACGAAGTCAATATCAGAGATAAGCGATGACCTAGGTCTTGACTCTAGTGTTCTGCTAACAGTCTTCGGAGAGCTTCACAGACGTGGAAATCTTAGGTTTCAGAATGAGTTTAGTCTGTCATGACAATCTTGATAGCAGGTTAGTTTATCTATGTTCATTGCAGACTCGTACCCAGACTACACAAGGCCCTACGTCCCACCTGGACCTCGGAGTGTGAGAAGAAAGTGATACACAATGTCCTGTTGATTGGCAAAGTCGACGGCAGCGTTGTGACTCGTACCCGATTTTGGAAGATAGACTTCCTTGACAACGATATTCAGGAGTTTCTTACTGGGTGGCGTGACCTTCAGACCACTGAGGGTTTGGCAACTGACACTCCGGTATTTGTCAACGAGCACAAGATCTTCCATTCTCTTGTTGACGACGAGTTCATTCTCACGTTTGTTACAGATGGGCGGGACGAGGAACGAACGATCAAACACAAGGTACGAGAGGGCGCAGGCCGTATCTCAACCGCCCTCCGCGGAAACAGCATGGGCTACATCAAGGACAATCTTGAGGACATTCTTGGCGAATTGATTTTCACGAGGTTCAAGGTGTCCTTTGTGGGTTCAGGTGGCGTTGGAAAGAGCACACTACTCAGACTTCTCTTTGGAAGGGATCCAGCGCCCGGTGGTTACGTTCCTACCATCAACGTCGCCGTGGATAGCTCAGAAACGATTCAATTCGGAACCTTCCTTGTCACTATCTGGGACTTTGCCGGACAGGCTGTGTTCCAAGACTTGTGGCAGTTCTACTTTGCTGGGACCGACGTCATCTTCCTTGTCTGTGATTCAAGTTTCAGGAACGTCATGCAGACAAAGACGCTTCTTCGAAATATCAAGAAGGAAGCTCCAGCCGTCCCACTCTTCATAATTGCAAACAAACAGGACTTGCCTGAGTCGATGAAGGCCGAGAAGATACAGAGACTACTCGGCGCTCCGTCGTTCCCGATGGTAGCTACTGACAAGACGAGGAGAGACGAGTTCATTCGGCTTATGCTGGAGGTTTCTGCCAAGACAGTCGGAGTGCAATTGCCTGATCGGCCCATTAGTGAGATGATTACCGTAAGGCGTGGCTCAGAGGAGATTGAAACTCCTGCTAGCGCGGCGAAACCAAAAGAGGGAGGGGAGTATGTCAAGGAGCCCTACGAAGAAGGTGAGGTTGCTGGCGCTTCCTCCTCTCAGGGTGGCAGTAAGGTATCGCCCACTGAGGTAGGCGTTACAAGCGAGCCACAGGCCGCCGAAGCTGACCGACTTGTTGCTGTTCCGGTAGATGATCCGCCGAAGATTCTGCACCTACTGCTCATTGTCCAGAAGGAGGGACTATCCGAAGTTTCATACCATTTGAACTACTCGGGCGAACAGATTGACACGAACGCCGTAGCCTCACTCATCTCTGCTTTGGATTCCTTTGGAGGTATCGATGGGGACCAATCTGGCATGGCTTCCGCGACTGATGCTCTTGAAACAATAGAACACGAGGGCAATCTTGTCATGGTTGAGAAATCGCCACACTTTGTCATGGCACTGATTGTGACCAACAACAGCAAAGAGGAAGACTATCGAATGATAATGTGTGGTCTCCTTCTTGCAATCGAACAGATGTTCTCTGAAATCTGGCCCTCATGGGATGGAAATGTGACCGACTTCGAGGTTTCACTGTTTGAAGTGCTGAACAGACTTCCGCTACGTCCTGTGAGTTTTGACTATGTTGCCAGATCCAGAGAGGCAGGAAGGCCCTTGCCATTCAACAGCCGGGAAGTAGGGAAGGCATTCGTTGATGTGAAAGCTGCCATCGACGGCTCGGACACAGTTGGTGGAATCGTGAGAAGTCTTGATCTGCCAAGAGAGACAGTGATTGGCTCTCTACAGCTCATGGAGCGGTACGGATGGATTGACTTCCAAGTTGAGATTCAACCTGATAGTCACCTGAAGAAGGCTGGCGAGGTAGATTCTGAAACCAGGAAGGCCTACGGCGATGTTGTTGTCAACTTTGTTGAATTGTGTGACGGGGCTACATCTCTGCAGGACGTAGTGCGAAAGCTGAATGTGAGTCTTCCTGCAATGAAATTCGTTGCCACGAAACTTGTCCTAGATGGAGTTCTTGATGTGGTTGCGTAGCTACTTAGAACGAGTTACGTCTTCAGCACGATTCTTTCTTTGAAACCCGGGATCACTATTCCCTTTGGAGGACTGGGATGTGGGGTATGAACCATGATCTTCTTGCCAGAGCATGAGTTGATATACTGTCTGAGATTCGATGCGGAAGAGTGTGCGCTTAGTCTGGCGTACTCAAGCCTGCACTCATGAGGTTCGTAGCCGTGGATAAGATTCCAACCGGGTGTACGAGGTGCGAGATATCCACAGGGGACTATTGCAGCATCCGGGTTGTTGCGGTGCTCCTTGAAATGTTGCCTTGCCGGGCCTCCGGCCATCATTCCTCCGCCGGACACTAAGATATCTTCCTTGTCCAAGGCCACCTTGTTCTTTTTCATCCCCTGCCATCGGCCTGAATACCCAGTGAGCTTGGTTACTCGTTCTGCCAGGCCAGTGGTGATGACATTCCTCTGTTCAGTGATACCTAATGTGTCAAGCGTAACCAAGATTTCTTGCGCCCGACCCACCGCAAATGACGGGATTATGACCGGACCACAGTTGTGAACAACATCCATCAAAATGTCTGAAGCGCTTTTTCTGTCAAAGTCCTCTCTGGCCCAGTATGTGCCATCGAATATCACCATGTCACAGTCGGTGGGCAGAGTAGAGCCCTCGAACAACACTGACTTGTCGGCATTGAAATCCCCTGTATAGAGTATTTTGACCCCCTCGATATCAACAATGTATGATGCGCTTCCCGGGATATGGCATGCATCAACTGGTGTCACGAGTATGCCCGGCCCGATTTCGCTGCTCTTCCCAATCTCCAGCTTCACGTGATTCTTCGACACCTTCTCGATATTCCGTTCTTTGAATCTTGATACAAGGTCATACTTGTCCCTCCTTCTTGGAGGGCGGGGTGTTCCGACACGCACAGCATCTTCGAGCAATGCCATCGTCACGGCACCCGTCACGCCGACTGAGCACCATTTCCCATTGTAGTTCTCGTAAAGAATCGGCAATCCTCCCACATGGTCCAGGTGTGAATGTGTCACAAGAACGGTATCTATCATCTCCAATTCGGGAACCCACTCTGGAATCCGCTGATTTGCCACAGAGAGTCCATAGTCGATCAGTACTCCTCCGGTATCAGTCTTTATGAGTATCCCACTGTGGCCTATTCTTGGGCCGCCAATGAATATGACCTCTATCTTCTTTGTCTTGGTCGAGTAGGCAACCGAAGGCAGAAGCCCGATTCTTAACTTCTGAGGAATCATTTCAAAGACCACAGGGTCTACCGCAGGCGACTCTGGTGGCTCAGGAAGTTCCTGAAGCCTCACAGGGAGCAGGGACCCCTTAGCGCCTTCGAACCCAATCTCCTTGTAGGTCTTCTGGACTGACTTGAATGCCTTTTCCGCGTTCATATCGGGAGTGACTCTGGCTTGTGCTTCTTTCAAGGCCTTTTCACGATAGATTGCTAGAATCCTGGAAGACAGCGCATCGGGTAGCCACGCTTCAGTTGCAGTCCGTGTTTCGATGTAAGGGCGATCGGTGAGAGCCTCTTCAAGATACTCTGAATGCCGTTTGAGCGAGTCTACAAGCTTGAAGTCGTCCTCCTCCATCAGTGGCATGATATCCAGTCCAAACTCGCTACATGGCTCAATCAGGAGATTCGGGTTGAAGTATGGTGCTCCCAAGAACTTGATCCAATTCAAGACCCGATCTACGACTTCTCTGGGTTTGCTGTGTTTTGTGCATGCTTCGAAGACAAGCATCCTTCGCAACTGTTGCATTACAGGTTCATGCTTCATCGAGGCTGACAGAGAGTATCTGTAGAGATATCGGAAGTCCTCTTCATCGTAGTTCTGCAGCATGAGTCCATAGAAGCCCAGAGCAAGGCAAGACAGATAGTCTGGCTGAGATATCTCGGTGAGGTCATCTCGGAATACTCGCTCAAGCCGCGAATGCACACGGGCAGCATCTTCTAGAGCTGAAGCGTCTAGATTGGACGCCCTAGTGATCTCAAATGCCAGAAGCTGATTACTCACCCCAAACGCATCTTGCCCAGCAGCTATCTCTTCCCCCTTGACTGCTCTTTGAGCGTTTGCAGCCCCTGAAGCAAAAATCTGCCTTATCGTGCCGTTCTTAGTACTAGGTACTTTGCTCAGGTCTATACTCATGCCAATCACTTGTTTCGAATACCAATCTTCGCGGCGAGGTCCTCCTAGTGTTCGAGGATGTATAGGAGTTGTCGGATTCCGCCACTTAAATCAAACTGAAATACCGCGTGGGAGCTTCCATCACCGCCTCTCAGGTACCAAAGCGCCAACGTTTGCCGGTTGGGATTCTGTTATTAGACCGGTCGTGAGAACTGCTAGTGGTGTATCCGGGTGGGCAAGAAACTCAATGAGTTACAGATGAAGATACTCAAGTTGAAGGAAGAACGCAATGCTCTGCTTCTAGCTCACAACTATCAGCCCTTGGAGATTCAGGAAATCGCAGACTTTGTGGGTGATTCGCTCCAGCTTGCGCGAAAGTCCGCAGAGGTCAGTGGCTATGACATGATTGTCTTCTCAGGCGTGAACTTCATGGCCGAGATGGCTGCTGTGCTGAACGAGGATGTTCCAGTGTATATCCCTGCAACTGATGCCATCTGTCCTCTGGCCGCCTGGGTATCTACTGATAAGATCCGAGCGAAGAGAGAAGAGTATCCGGGTGCTCCGGTCGTCGTCTACGTGAACACAACGGCGGAAACGAAGTCTGAGAGCGACGTAATATGCACCTCAGGTAACGCAGTCGAAGTCATATCTCGACTTAGTGCAGATACCGTTATCTTCGGACCTGATAAGAATCTCGCAGACTACGTGCGCAAGCAGACCGGAGTCGAAATCGTGGACATAGAGTCAAGGGGTCATTGCTATGTTCATCAGCAGTTTGACATCGCTCAAGTTAAGCTGATGCGAGAAGAGCATCCTGATGCCACCATCATAGTGCATCCAGAGTGTCCGTCTGAGGTTCAGGACGCGGCAGACATAGTCGGGTCGACGGGCTCGATGGTACGCATAGTGGCCGAATCACCTCAAAAGAAGTTCATCATCGGAACCGAGCTTGGCTTGATCCAGCAGCTCCAGGCGGCTCATCCTGACAAGACGATTATCCCTCTGTATGACAGAGCAATATGCAGGCAAATGAAGAAGAACAGTCTGGAGAAGATACTCTACATTCTGGAGGCACTTCCATCGGAGAATCTTGTCACTGTGCCATCTGAAATGGTAGACCATGTGCAAGAGGCTCTGCAGCGGATGAGCAAGGCTCCTGAAGCAAAAATAGGAGCGACTGTCGAAACGGACAGTTGATTACTTCTTCTCAACGATCTTAGGCACATCTTTCAGACTGCTGACCACGTGACCGTTGTGTCCCGCTTGTCTGAAGTCCGCCTCGGTGAACATTCCTTCTAGTGCTATGAAGCGACAGAACCCCTTTGACCGTTCATAGTCCTTCAAGGAATCTCCTATGAAGACAATGTCTTCCAGAGGAATGCCGTACTCCTTCGCAACATGCTTGAAATGGTCTGCTCCCTTTTCGAACCCGGGTCTGTAACCCAATATCCCGTCAAAGGAGTCGAGTAGTCCAAGGCGCCTGAAGTATTCCGTGATGGTTGGCTTGA
>LRSK01000253.1 GCA_001563325.1 Candidatus Thorarchaeota archaeon SMTZ1-83 | reverse complement strand
CTCTGATACATCCTACGCTGTCAGCTTAGGAGAAATGCTTGAACAGTCAAGAGGTATGGCATATCTCGTTCTTCGAAAGGAGCGATGTTTCAAATGGAAACCTGATAATGAATTCGGGGAGTTGGTGTATGAGCGATTACACCGCAACGCTCTCGAAACTGCAGCCCGAATAGTCTATGCACACTATACTCGCCGGATACTGGTCAATTCGCTGCTGGACCTCCTTGTTTCTGATGATGCACAACTCCTACGTCTGATGGCCAATAGAAGAATTCCTTCGGATCTCGTTCGAAGAGTGAAGGAAACCATTGAGAGGAAATCTAATGGGTCATATCATTATGCACTCTCAGCCTGTCGGCAGGTGAGGAGTGTACTAAGGACCAAAGTACGCGAGGCCTATCCATTAGAAGAAGGTGAGAGAAGAAGAAGCACACGTGAGCTACTAGAAACGACTTCCCCCGAAAGACTACAGACTCAGACGCTGATCATTAACCAAGTCAGAAAGTGGAAGAAGGAGGGATTCCCCTTCACCACTCCAACATTCCGAAGAAACACGCTTGACTTTTCGGCCTCCACTGAGAACGCGACTGGACAGGGATACTGGTTCAAGCCAGACCCAGAACGAGAGGATGAGATTATCCTCTACATCAAGACGCCCCCTGGAATACTAGGACATGAGTTGGACACAGATTCACCATACAAGAGTCAGACTGTGCGACTGCGATTTCTAAACTGGTTTCCTCGAAAAGCAAAAAGAGCAAGGAGAAAAGCGCAACAGGCAAGAGCAAAAGGTCACATTCAGCGAGCGTTCCAACTTGACTATCGAGCTGCTCGCTTTGAGGACATGGGTGAGCAACTCAAGAACACAATAAAGCTCCAACAGTTCACTCGTGAGCTCGCAAGAGAACGAGTACAACCTGAGAAGAATAGAGTTCAAATAGATGACTTGAAGACTGCAATTAACGCCTTGAAGAAGTCGCGACGTTCAGCTCCTCCGCTCATCAAGGTTGTTGGAAAGCAAGTAACACTATCAATTCCTTTTGTACCTCCAAGTGATGAGATGTTGAAGGATACTCTCACATCTTCTGTAGCTCGAAAGAGAAGGGCTGGCGTTGACAGGGGACTGCGACACTCAATGGTGGTATCGGTGAAGAACGGCGATGATGCTTACGAGGAGAGATTGATTGGAAGACAAGAGTTGTACGAAAAGAGAGAGCGACTCAGACAACAGACCAGAGTCTTGATGTCGCAAGTGGCACTGAAGCGTAACAACTGGGAGAAGAAACATGCTAGGCAGCAGCCTCCAGCTATCATCCTGAAGAAAGAGAGAGAACTGGAGTCAGTATGGAGAAAGGTCCGTCGCTTAGACAAAGAAATCTCCCATCAGGTCGCCGCTGAAACTGTGTGGTTATGTGAGCATCATGGCGTAAAGACCATCTACTTCGAAGACCTCCGTTCCTTCCAGGGGGCGGGAGGGATGAGAAGACACAGCTGGAACCTCTCCACCAATCTATGGGGGATGATGATTGAGGGAGTGCGCTACAGGCGGGAGGCCCTAGGTCATCGTGACGGAGGTGTCTGGCTGGTCAAACCGGCGTGGACTTCTCAAACCTGTCATGTCTGTGGAGAGCGGGGGGTTCGTGTGGAGGATGAAATGTCTACCTCTGAGAGGAGAGGTGGTGAGTACTTCTACTGTGAAAAGTGTGATGAATACTTTCATGCTGATGTGAATGCTGCGCGGAACATTATGCATGTCAAACAACCTATGAAACCCACTGCCGTTGGTGGGTGGACTGCTTAGACTCAATGTCTAAGTTCGTCCAACTAACAATCAACGGTTGTGCTAGCCAGAGATGCTGTGCATGTCACAATCTTTTTAACCGACTCATTGATAGTCGGCGCGGTTCACGGCCTAGACCGTCAACCGTCGTGATTCTTTGGATTCACTAGTAGTTACATCATGAGCGTGATGGTCAGATGTCCTCAAGAAGTAGACAGGCAGCGGCAAGGACCCGAGACAAGTGGCGTGAGAAGACTTGGTATCAGGTACTTGCACCGGAGTACTTCGATAGTAAGGAAATGGGCACCACGCCAGCCGGCAGCCCTGAACTGCTGATTGGTCGTACAGTACAGCCAACGCTCTATGATCTAACTGGGGACTTTGACCAGATTCATGTGAAGATCCGATTCAAGATACTGGAAGTCACGGGACAGCAGGCCCAGACGGTCTTTCATGGACATGAATGGAGCTCGGACTACCTTAGAGGTCTTGTCAGAAGAGGCACTTCGAGGATAGACTGGATTGGCCCAATTCTGACAAAGGACGACTTCCTCATGCGCATCTCAGTCATTGTCTTCACCACAACTCGGTCAAAGACAAGTCAGGAGCATGCAGTGCGAAAGACCATTGAACGCATAATCAGAGCTCATGCGAACAAACATGTCTTTGATGAACTGGTTCAGAAGGTACTTCTTGGAGATTTGGCCTCAGAGGTTCACGAAGAGGTCAAGAAGATCATCCCAGTCCGAGAGTGTGAGATTAGGAAGAGCAAGGTCCTGAAGGGGCCAGAGGAAGTAAAGGCTCGAAGAGCCCGGCTTCGAAGAGGTACCAAGAAGGAATAGGCAGCACACTCAATCCGAGATGGTTTCTAGTCTGTCCAGCGCCTGCAGAAGTAGCACCATAAGATTAGCGAGCTTGGTCAATTCCTCAGGATTGTCCTCAGATTCAAGCACGTTGGTCAGCGTTGAGAGTTTTCTGATCAGTGTTTCTCTGAGTTTCGGGATTAGGACCTTGACTGCCTCGGCTTCGGCCTCACGATCCGACTCTACAATGACTACCCTTCTGTCACATGTTGCACAGTAGATGTCATCTTCCACCTTCAGTAAAGGTGAACCGCATTGTGGACAAGACTGAGCCAACATTGTCGCTCCACGGCGCAGAAGCTCAGCCATCTTCTTTATGGAATTCTCACTCTCGTCAGTCATAATGGCCACAGATGAGTGAGAAACGCAGTCTGATATAAGACATCCCAAGGCGTCCTGGACTCATTGCTATGCCAAAATCTTGATATGGTAAGTGGCATGCTCTCACAATTGTATTTCGCACACCATCTGTGCGTAGAGACAATTCAGAGGTGAGTCCTAATGGACCCCGAAGCACAAGAGAGCATGAATTTTAGCAAGCAGCTTTTGAAGCAGATATCTGAAAACAACTCGGTTCCCCGCAACATCAGACGAGCCGCCAACGAAGCCATTGCCGCCCTTGAAAGCGAGGATGATTCGCCTGCTGCAAGGGCGCAGAATGCCATAGCAATCCTGGATGAGCCAAATCAGGACCCGAATTGTCCAAATTACGCTCGAACGAGAATCTGGCGCGTATTGAGCTACTTGGAGCCAATACGTGACGCCTGAACAGGACGTTTCGAATTCACGTCAGTCTTGGACAATCGTGGTGGAGAATCGAAGGCTTTGCCTGGGGCCAGTGTTTGCCGATGATAAAAGCGCGGATAAGAGGAATATACTCGCAGTCATTGACACAGATTCTACTGCAAAATCACTTCGAAATGGTTCAGCCCACTCCTGAAGTGGCAAGACGGTTCGGGTTGCCATTCAGAAACGAGATTCCCGATGTGGACATTTGGGACCGAAGTGATTTGCAGGGCATTGTGGCAATTGCATATGAGTCAATCCTGAACCGACTGACCGAAGTCTTACGCAGAAGACTCGGATGGGTTATAACCCGCACGCCAAGAGTTGCAAAGAGCTCGATTTACAAGGGATATGTGCTGGGTAGGGATGAAAGGACGGGGCAGAACAGAGTCGACCTAGGAGTGATCTCAGGACTACTTCCAGACAGGGGCTTGAAACGCGGGGATGACCTAATGGTTCAGATTCGCGCCCACGACTACGGACGCAAAGCACCAGTTCTCTCTTCAAGCATAACAATACCAGGACGTGCTGCTGTTCTGCTGCCCGAACCAGTCGTACGACTTAGTACGAAGATAAAGGACGTTGATACAAGGGATGGCCTTTTGAATCTCGGTCGAAAGATTCGTGAACACACTGAGAACTGGGGTATTCTATGGCGCACTGCAGCCCATCGACTCACGGAAGAAGAGCTGCGCAACGAGATTGATGATCTATTGGATATGGCACAACGAGTCTACTCGAAGTACAATGATTTGGATGGGGCAGGGCTCCTGTTTGAAGGGACTAGCAATGCTGACATTGAGTTCCCATCAGAGGTCAAGGAAGTCTTGGACAAGACTAGGGCGAAGATCAAACCTACTATCGACAAACATCACTTCTTCAAGAGTGCTGGATATACGCCCCTGGTGGATCTAGCAGAGATGGTGATTGAGGACCGTCCTGAAGAGAGGGCGTATATGACGTCAAAGATTGAGAAGGTGGTTGGTCTGGACATGCCACAGGTTGATGACCCAATCAACATTGAGCATGTGAAACTGGACGGACGGTCAATACTTCTCACTAAGGGGAGAGTTGTGGAGATTACTCCTAAGGGCCTAGTGATTCGAAGACAGTTTCGCCATACTAATCGCAAACTCAAGATAGTGCAGGACTATCCTGGGGATATTGAGGTTCCCCGAGGCGAGGGTGATTATGCTCTGACGCAGGTGGTTCCAGGGTCCATGACGCTTGTCACAAGTTACTATTCTGTGGACGGTCAGCTCAAGGGCACTTACATAAATGTCAATACGGGTGTGGAGCTCTATCCTGAGGATGGTAGCGGCCCAGGCCGCATCCGGTACATTGACCTGGAGATTGACGTGATAAAGACACCATCAGAGCAAAACGAAGAGATTCGTGTCATCGACCAGCACTTGTTGAAACGGGCCGTTCAGAGGGGGTTCATAACGAAAAAGATGGCAGATCAAGCGCGGGCAAAAGCTGATGCCATTTACGATGACTTGATGCTCCAGAGTGGCAGCCAGAGTAAGTCCTCGAGCTAAGAGGCCCATATGGCCCTTCTTTCTGTCTAGTCGACGACCTGAATTGTTCTCAGAGAGAGATCAATTGCACTCATTATGTCTTCAATGGTTGCTCCAAGACTCTTCAGCTCCCTAGAACAACTGATTTGGATGGACAGCATGCTTCTATTGTGATCTGTATTGACTGCAAGACCATTCGGCAGGGGAAGGTTATCTGGAGATATTGCCTGTGCTACTTCTGCCGCATCCTTTTGAGATTGAAGTTGAAGCTCTATTCGAACAAGCATCTTGCACCGCCTCATCATAGCTCAAGAAGGGTTTCTTGGAGATTGTTTCGTGTTTCCTTAGATGTATCATCAGTCAGGATTGAATTTGTGGAAACAGTAGTAGCGTTAATTCCCTTTGTCTTCATGATGCGAAGTAGACTCTGTAGATGAACTACGCCGGGCCTCCAGGTGACACTTATCCCCTCGCCCTCTGTGAATATCATCACCATGTCGGCTAATACAAGGTCTGTTTCCAGTATGATACGGCCGAGGTCTCCCAGCATCTTTCTCTTACCTTCGCTGGTCTGAATAATGGCCAGGGAGTCTCTTATCTCTGGGATCTCATTCTCTAGTGACATACGGAGTCCTTGAAAGGCCCGGATAAGTTCTCTTGAGTAGGTCAGGTAGGAGTTCAAGAAGCTCTGTAGCTGTTGTGCGCGGTCACCCATGTATATGGCGGAAGAAGTGCCGATCTCCTGGAGAGTCAAGGCAATCTCAGATATGGACCTTATTCCAGAGACCAGTCGCATTGGGCTTTCCTTCCGTTCTTGAGCAAGTGAGAAGTCTTGGCCCAGGATGTAGTGAGTTGTGTTCGAGTCAAGATTGGGAAGGAGAATGCCATTGAGTCTCTTCGCCTCTTCGTTTGTGAGTGAACTTATGGGCATTCGAAGCTTCGAGAACGGGACATCAGCCTCTTCCAAGGTTCGCTCACAATTCTCATGCCTGCCGCTCAAGCCCTGCAAGTATGGACGGATACTGTATTCAAGGACCTCGTTGAGAGGCGTGAAGTTCGCTCCGAATATTCTGTAGCCTCTATGCTCCTCTATGAGTTTCTCTTTCTGTGCTGATGAAACAAGAGACTTTGCAGCACCCTTCAACTGGGCTAGGACATCAAACCCCTTGCTCCATGAGAAGTTGCCAACCAGTGTTGCTGCGGCTGCCAACTGCAGTTCTTGGGAAGTGGCATTCAGGTTCTCCTTGGCAATGACATAGGCCGCTGCTGAGATTGTGTGTTCATCACCGATTCTTAGTGATTCAGCCTGACTAGAGTCATGAGTGCCGCCGACAAGGATTGGATAACCAGTCCCCTTTTTCACACGCTTCTTTCCTGCCAAGTCGATGCCAATCAAGATTACTGTGGATTTAGAGTGTGTCTTTCGAAGAGCGTTGACCTCCTCAACGGTCATGACAGGTTCTAAGAAGGTCAATTGGAAAAGCCCATCTGACCTCAAGATCGATCTGCAGATTAACGAGGCCGACATAGTTGCCTCAGGTAGAGTAGAACTAGCTACAAGGAAATGCTTCCGTGGGTCTATGGTCAGACTATCCTGTTGCTTCGTGATGGTCTTGAAACTAGCAGCCTTTCCCCTTTTTCCACTCATCTTGGGGGTCTAAGTCATGCCCTTGATGATAAAGCTACCTCAAGAGAACAGCTGCTTGGTCAGGACTGTACTTCCAATCTGACGGTAAGACGTGCTTCCTTCTGTAGTACTTGGATAGTCTGTGGATTTTGCTCTCCACAAGCTGAAGTCCTCGTTTTGACACAAAGTCCTTCTTGTTTTCCTCGAGGTGTCGTCTTATTCTGACTGCTTTTGCAATCATATTGCGTAGGTCTTCTGGGACTTGTCGCTCAAGAGCATGCTCTTTGATGAGGGTCATTATGTTCTTTCCTGTAAGGACCTTCACCAATGGCACACCATACTGGTCTCGGAGAATCATTCCTATCATTGATGGCGAGTTGCCGGCCTTCGCAAGTTCAACCACCTTTGTCTCCACCCACTCAGCGTTCTTTTCCTTGTCCATCCATTCAGGTACGCGTAGAGTGGAAGGTCGTCTGCTTCCAGACTGGCCCTTTCGTCTAGTGTGCATTCTGGCCATTGAGAATACCTCTAAGGTGTAATAGTCCCAAAACACCGGGTCTGCCCCATCGCAAATGGTTGTCGATATAAAGATTGTCTTCTGTCGCGTTCTTCTACATCACATAATCAATGGTAGCGACCACGGGTACGAATCTCACTCGCCCTTGACAAGACTTCCTCAGCCTCCTCCCTCATCGTCCGTCTATAGCCGACTAACGCAGATTCCAAGATGATTTCTTCGTGGTCCCAGTGAGTAGTCTCGAAAGCCCGACGCATCAGGTGGATGTCCACCCCCTTCATTTCTACGGTGGCGTTCATCTCAGCCAGTCCAAAGTCAATCAACCATAGTTTGGACTGTTTGTCAACTATCACGTTGCTAGTGGTCGGGTCTCCATGAACAACTCCGCCCTTATGTAGAAGGCCGATTAGTCGCCCAAACTCCTCACATAGCTCGCGCAACTCGCCCTCAGAGACCACGCCCACGAGTTGTTTCAGCTGCTTTCCATCGATTAGGTCCATGACAAGTGTGTGTTGTTTCCTGTCAATCCACAGTACTGATGGTGTAGGAACACCTAGGCTCCGTGCCACGGTCAACATCTTGCATTCTCTACTTGTTCTGGACAGTCTCAATAGATCATCAATCTTCTTCAGTAGGTACGGCTTTGGGGGGCGATGCTTGAGAATGAATTCTCGACCCCATTGTTCAAGTCTGAAGATTATGGACTCAGCACCAAGAGTAAGCTGCTCAGTCATCAACTTCCCTCCAGACTACGTCCTGTTCATCAGTACGCCATTTCGGCAAGACATGAGAGTCAGAGACCTTGAGTGTGTCCCCGGCTCCATATTGTACCACTCCCGTCCAAGCAATCATTGCACCCTGGTCGCCAGCAAGCGATGGGGACACCCTATGAAACAGGGCATCATGCCTACCGGCTACTCCTTTGAGAATGTCCGTGAGTCGGTCGTTACGGGCGACCCCTCCAGTCAGAAGAAGTTCTCTCTTCTTAGTGTGTGCAATGGCCCGCTCAGCAATCTCGGCAAGCATTCCGAAAGCGGTTTCCTGAAGACTAAAGCAAATCTCGGAGAGAGGTGTTCCTTCAGAGTACAGTTTTCTGGCTGCAGTCAACATCCCCGAGTAGCTTAGGTCCATTCCTTTCACGGAGTAAGGAAGCTGATGGTAACTGGATGCTTCCTTTGCTTTCCGTTCAATCTCAGCACCTGCTGGGAAACGCATGCCTACTGCTCGGCCAAAGGTATCAAGCATATTCCCTACGGCGATGTCTAGTGTTTCACCGAAAGTGCGGTAACGCTTCCCAGCATAGGCGATAATCTGAGTATTCCCTCCAGAAACATACACGGTAACGGGGTCTTGAAAGGCAGACTCAAGACTCCCAATCTCTATGTGAGCAATGCAGTGGTTTACTCCGACCAGAGGAACAGATAGCCTGAGAGATAATGTGCGTGCTATTGTTGCTGTAGTTCTCAGACAAGGACCAAGTCCGGGGCCTCTGGAGAAAGCTATCAGGTCGATTTCTTGGGGACTGATGGCTGCTCTCTCCAATGCGCTTCGAATTACTGTAGGTCCTACGTCAGAATGATGACGGCTAGCTTCACGTGGATGGATTCCACCCGAGGGTGGCGAGAACATGTCCCAGACGTTGGATAGTATGGATCCGTCACTAGATACAATACCAACACCAAAGGAGTGGGCAGTCCCTTCAAGACCCAGACAAATCAGAGGCATTTTGACCCGTTTCCGTGTGATTAGGAACCTGGTCCACACTTAACGTTGACGCGTCAAGAATTCTGCTTCAATTTCAGCAAAGACTTTATAATGCACACAACTGGCCCTGAGTTGAGGCGAGGCTCTTGTCGCAGAATATGCCCATTAAAGCCCTAGAAGCGGTTCTCAACGATGTCATCTCAATCAAGCTAAAGGACCAGAGAACCTTCCGTGGTCGTTTGACGAGATGTGACATGTACATGAACCTTACACTTACTGACGCGGAAGAGCTGGAGAATGATGAGACCAAAGCCAAGTATGGTCAACTTCTCTTGCGTGGGAACAACATACTCTGGATTCAAATTCCCTCGTGACGGCACTCTGACAGTTTCGAGGTCCCTTTCTGGCTCACCGTTCTATCTCCCGACGGTAGCGCTCAACAAGCTCAACAAGCTCGTCTTCGCCCTTTCGACGGGCCCGTTCACGAACCTCTTTGATGAATCTCTGTAGCTGCTGCTCGAACTTCTTTCGACTTATGAAGGCGAACTCATCAATCCTCTGTAGTTCCACCTTCTTGGCATTTATCACAGGTATTGTAGCCTGAGTCAGTTCTTCCTCAGAGAGGTGTGAAAGGGGTGTGTCAACAATGACTGCGCGGATCTCCTTCTCCACCAGCAGTCCCGCCGTCTGCGGACCGCCTCCGCTTGCGTCTTCAAAGAGCACAATGTCACCTGCCTTGAGGCCTACCTTCTGAATGTACTCTTCGATACTCTCCCTTGTGAAGTGTGGAATTAGCTTCACGGCAAGCATGTCACCTCGAATCTCAAGGCGTTTGACTCCTCTCAGAAGCTCAAGCCGCTTCCTTAGAGCTTCTAGGTCTTTCTGAAGTTTCTGAGTTTCGCGTCTTACATGACTCAGCTCCTTCTCCTTCTTTGCCACTTCACGGTCTCGTCTGACCTTCCAGTAATTCTTACTTCTCACAATCTCCAGACTGTCAAGCATCTCGCTCTCTCTGAACTGTAGGAACTCTACAAAGCGGGTCAAGTCCTCGATCTTCTCTTGAAGTAACGCATTCTCGGCCTGAGCATCTCTATACCTTCCGAGTAGGGCATCATATCGTTCTTGGGTGAGGGGTTCTTCAGTTGGTGCAGGTTCTGGGACTAAATCGGCTTCTTCCGACTCCTCATGAAGCAGACTATTTATGGCCTCCTTTACGGGCATTCCCTTGATCACCAGAGCTTTTAGCTGGTTTCTGTCAACTGGAATCTGCTCCTCGCGTATCTTCTTGTCTATCTGTTGTAGCTTTGATTGTATGCTTCTGAACGCATATACCGCAGCCGTCAGAGCATCGCGCTCATGGGCGTTCTTGATTCGTGTCCCTTCAGAGAACTCTCTAGCGAGCTCTTGCTTGTCGGCAACAGAGATCTCCCTCTTTGGTACAAAGAGTTCTGCATTCACGGTGCTTGCTATCTTCTTCACAAAATGGGGAACGGGGCGTACATCAGTGGCAATCACTACTGGAACTCCATTCTCATAGACCTGTCTTATTATGTCGGTCCTAGTCAAAGATTTGCCACTGTTCAGAAGGTGGATTCTTCCTTCAAGGGTCAGCAGACAGATTGCAGCAGTAGACCCAGGATCTATCCCTAGGATGAAGTATCTGGGGCGAGGCGAGCTTGGCACGGGTTTGGGCTCCAAGGGTAGAAACTCGACTGTCTTCCTGACAGGGGATACTATAACATTGAAGTCTCCACCACGTTTCGGCTCTACAAGCCCGCGGATTGCAGGTAGGGGAGCATAAGCAATAATCCGAGCACTAGCGTACCCAAAGTCGGACTTTCGAATATCCATTTCGTATTCAATATCCGAAGCCTTGACTTGATCCTCGATGAAACGTGTCATCTGCTGAATCTGAGAGTGTACCTTCCGTCTGAAGCGATTGGCACTCTGACCGCCGCGTCCTGGTTTCCTACCACGTGTGATCTTGATCTCTGTCTGCTCGCCAAAGCACTCGAGGCTGTGTCCGACGCCTAATGATACCAGCTTGGCCGCAATCTTTGCAGACTCAAGAGGTCCAAGTCTTCCACGTGCGTGTAGTCCATGTTTCTTTGCAAGTCTTTTCAGAGACACCTGGCGTGGCGGTATACCAGTAACCTGTACAACTCGAGTTTCCGAGGGTATTCGGTCTACGAGCCGAAATAGGGATTTGCTGTCGGGAACTATCTCGAATATGTTGTCAGTACAGAGCCACTTTGGCCGAATTTCCCTTACAATCTTGAGAAGTGCTCCGCGGGAGATCTCAGGATGTTCACCAAGTACTACTCCCCCGTGCATGGTGACGCATGCAAACTTTGGACTTCTCTTCGACCTAGGGCTTTGACTTGGCAGGATGTCAAAGCCGACTATGAACTCGTGGTCATCGCCCATGGGCTCAGCACTCAGATGCGAGTTCGGTGTTTTGGCTATAAGGATTCACATCTCTACAGAGGTGTACTAGGCAGAGAGACATTCCCAAACAACAAGTATAATAAAGACTTGCTTGAGCAACAGTTGATACTCATACGAGGTGTTAGAACTGTCAGAAACACTACAAATCAGCGACAATGACACTATACTAAAGATCGGACGCGCACTTTCTTCTGGGACTAGACTAAAGATTCTGCAGCTCCTTCTTCAAGAAGAGAAGGATGTTACTCGAGTGGCAAGACACCTCGGTGGAACAGAGGCGAATGCCAGCGCTCAAATCAAGATTCTGCATGAAGCGAAACTGTTGGACTGCCGCTACGAGCCAGGACAGCATGGTCTGAAGAAGATCTCTTGGACCAAAGTCAAGAGAATCATCATCGATCTGGAGTAGTAGGCTATTTTTTGGTTTCATCCGGGATACCGGATGGCTTTTCGTGATTGGATAGAGGACAAAAGGTCTGCTCTCAGAAGGATCAGCTTTCAGCATGAGCGGAGAGGTGAACTTTCCATCTCTTGATTCTCTTGAGAATGTTATCGCGTTCCTTGGGACGAATCCCTTTCGTTCCTCTTGCATGGAGGAACTTCAAAACGACGTCCATGTCATGGGCTACCTTGTTGTTGGAGGATTCCTCCTTTATCAGGAAGTCCTTTGCTGCCTGAACATATCCAGCAATGACGTCAGCTGGTGCATCGCTTGATTGGAGTTCATTTGTAATGGGATCAAGAACAAGAGATACTGTTTCATCTACTACAATTGAACTTCCAGAGTCTGTTAAGGGCTCATCATCAGTTGTGTCTATATCCCCTGCTGTGGCTTCGGTTGGCGTAGATGGCGAAATCTCGGAGAACAGTGAGGAGGATGTGAGCGAGTCAGATGTAGGAGATTCGTCGGTCGAGCCCAGAAGACGTCTCAGCTCGCGGAGCTGATCGAAAAGCTCCACTAGTCCTGACTGCATACTGTCAATGAGTTTCTTGATTTCTGCCAGGTTCTCTTCCGACATCGACTCGAACCCTCGAATTCTTCGGTTTGATTACAGGAGGTAGCTAGTGCTCTTTCTTTTTGACTGTTATTGGGAGAGGTTTCATATCCTAGATGGGGGTCGATGAGCTACTTGTCCGCCTTCTTCATGGCCTGCGATAGGTCTTGAATGGTACCAGTGGGCTCGAAGTGCCTCTTACGTACCCTTACGAAGGTAGGAACCGAAACTGTTTCTCCAACAAAGAGTGCCTCGCCCACCTCTAGGGTAGTTATTGTATCTAGGGCTTCTCGATCAATGCCCTCACTGCTGCGGCCGATATGCTCAAGATCGTAAGGGTTAGTGGCCCGTAGAATGGCTTGATTGCTACACTGGCTCAGAACTGTGGTGGATAGCTTCACGGGCCTTTGGGATACCAAGCAGAGCAGTGCAAAGAACTTGCGTCCCTCCCTAGCGATTGTTTCAATACGACTCTTCGGAAGAGCAAGTTCATGGCGACTCTCAGGACAAAACTGGTGAGCCTCTTCAAGGACCAGTAGGAACGGGGGTATTGTCCCTCGACGACGCAGACGGAGGAGTTCGCTTACCAGATGAGATACAACAATCTGCTTCTTCTTGAGACTTATGAAGTCGCTCAGATCGATTAGCGTGAGTTTCCCTGATCTCACCGTGTTCGCTATATCTGGCAAAGCCTCTCGGCCAAACAGGCCCGTGTCTTCCAAGTTGATGAGCCAGCCAACAAGTGCCTCTCGCGTGTTCTTACTAATGGTTTCATCACTTCGAACGTAGTCAATGATGTCATTGAGTGTGTAGCCGTTCTGTTTCTGATTGCGCATTTCAGCGACTACTCTTCTCAAATCTCTCACTTGAACTGGGCTCATATCAGCAACAAGTGCGCCTATCGCCTCTGCTGCTAGAGACTTCACAGGGATTTGAATATGGGATGCACGAACATGCTCTACATCAATGTGTCCATCCTGCATGTCTAGTGCACTCGGAGTCAGGTCCTTGAGATACGTGTACTCTCCATGCACGTCAACCACGATTGTTGCCAATCTTCCCTGTTCCTTTCTGCGTGCCAACATCTCCTCCAGTAACACTGATACGAAATAGGACTTGCCGGCGCCACTCATGGCCAGGATTGCGAGGTGTTTGGAGAGCAGTCGATCAATCGATGGACTGAACTCCAGCTCGTGATGAGCAAGCTTACCAAGTCTGAGTCCTTCCTCAGGATCGAGTTTCAAGAAGGCTGCAAGAATGTCATCTTTCACTCTTCGGACTTGTGCCCCCGGAGAAACGGCGAAATACGGCCGTAGAGTTCTATTCTCAAACCAGAGTCCTAACACTTGCACCTTTGCAACGGTGTACTGCCATCGGTCCGTGGGAAATATCGAACGCAAAGGCTCACCGCGTGATTGGTATTCTCTCACAGCCTCAGCATGCTGATAGTAGCGGTTCACTCTGACAAGGTTCTGAACTCTTGCTATGACTGTTCCATCCTTGGTATCAACAATAACAAACTCACCTCTTCGAACAACAAGATCCTGATCATCGCCTTCGACTACAAAGGAGAAGTTCATGACGTTGGGCGAGTCATGTTCGCAGATGACGGTTCCAATCTTAGCATAGGGCTTGTTTTCAGTCAATCTACTATCCTCCAAATGGATTTCTGGAACGTCTTCTCTCTAGTGTGGCGTAGGTCAGACCCGACAATGCCATCAGTCTATCGATGACCATCTGCGTTTCGTTGTTACTGATTCTTGCCCGGGCATCGGCCTCTAGGATTGGAGATGGAACACCATACTCTGGATGCTGCCAAGATAGAGGAAGTATCACAGAGAGGGCTCTGTCGAGTTGTGCTATTCCGTTGTCTTCGTCAACGAGAACCTCTATTCTAAGTGGCAGGTCGTCCCGTGCCGTCTTCAGGTAGGTAACCCAGATTGAGGATGCCCACGAAGACATGTCATCCGAAGAGGTATTCGAGTCCTGTGGAAGTTCTGACGAGTACCTGAATGCATAGGTTCGTTCACCCTCTTCTAGGAATGTGTCAAGCAGATCGCAATCTCTAGAGATCTTGAGAAGCCAGCGATAGTCAACACCCTGCAGCATCTCGAAAACGGAGGGGTTCCTCATGACATGTGGAAGAATATCGCCCAACGTGTTTACCAGGCGGGTTGAACGACTGTCCTTAACAATGCCAGCCAAGACTACATTCTTCTTCATGGTTCGATTATAGAGTAGTCTGTATAGTGCAGTCACTTCTTGGAATTTCTCATAGGCTAGAGAACCAATCTGAGGACGGTCTCTTGGATGGTGGAACAGCGATCCGTCTACAAGGATAACGTCGACATGAACCTCATCTAGAACAGACAGGGCCACTCTGAGCTCCGCTTCAATTCGTTCCAGTGATGCCAGTTGGTCCAATTCGGGCCCTGAAAGGGTCAGCATGACCGGCTTGATTGTTGGCTCCGGAAATGCCCTCGGGAAAAAGTCAACACGCGGCCCCTCTTCGGATCCGAAGTGAAAGACGACAGCAATTCCACGTGTCAACAACAAGTCCATGGACCTGAAACGTCTTCTTACTAGCCCCCCGTCTATCCCGGCAATCTTCAGACCCGACAGTCCAGTTGGTTCAATCTTCTTTGAGAATTTGGTTTCTACCGCATCTGGTACGAGGGCAGGAAACTTCCCGAGATTCAGATCTCCCTTTATCTTGTTGAAGGCGGTTCCGAATCTCCTTCTTGTGCTCTCAATCTTCTCTATCTCCTCAACTAGAATAGCAATCATCGAGTCGAGGTTCCGGTCCACTACTTCTTCCCTCTCAGTTTCTTGTATTCGAGAGCTGCTCTAATAAGGCCCAAGTAGAGTGGGTGTGGGACATCAGGACGTGACTTGAACTCGGGATGAAATTGGACCCCAATCCAGAAAGGATGGTCAACTAGCTCAATTGCATTGATGATATCGCCCGTCGAGTCATATGCTGAGATGATCAGTCCCTGTTCCTTCATCTTTCCAACGTAGCGGTCAATCAAGTGGAATCTATGCCTGAACCGCTCTCTGACTTGATTCTCTCCATAGATAGCGTGAAGTCGTGTTCCCTCAACGAGTTTGACCTCATGACCACCGAGACGCATAGTTCCACCCTTGTCAGTAGTCAACTTCTGTCCATCCATCAGGTCCACAACAGGATATAGGCTGTCAGCATCAACCTCCGTGGTGTGAGCTCCGTCCCAGCCCATAACGTTTCGAGCAAATGCAACTGTGCCAAGCTGGGCACCGTAGCATATTCCAAGCATAGGAATCTTCATGTCGAATGTCATTGCAGCAGCACAGATCATGCCTTCGACACCACGTTCGCCGAATCCGGGTGTCAGAAGAACGCCGTCTACATCCCCCAATTCCTCCTGTATACTCTCTCTATCGCAGCGTTCCTCAGTTCGAATCCACTTTATCTCAACCTCTGCTCCACAAGCGGCCCCAGCGTGAGAGAGAGCTTCATTGATACTCTTGTAGGAGTCACTAAGCGTTGTGTACTTGCCTGGCATTGCAATTACAACAGTTTCTGAGAGAGTTTCGAATGAGTTGACCATCTTAAGCCACTCTTTCGTTTCAGGGGTTCGCTCTTCCAGTCCTAGATGCTTCGTGAGTGTGTTTCCGAGACTCTGCTCCTCGAATGACAGAGGTAACCGATAGATGACTGGAATATCAGGATTCGATATCACACGTTCTTCAGGTACGTTGCAAAAGAGAGCAATCTTCTGTCTTGCGGAATCCGAGAGTTCCTCTTCAGCCCTGCAGATCATGACATAGGGCTGCAGACCGAGTCCCTGTAAGGTCCTGACACTGTGTTGTGTAGGTTTCGTCTTGAACTCACCAACCGATTGCAGGTACGGAACAAGGGTGACATGAACAAGTGCCGCCCTCTCTCTCCCCACCTCACGTATCATCTGTCTGACCGCTTCGAGAAAGGGCATTGCTTCGATATCGCCGACCGTTCCTCCAATCTCAATTAGCATTACGTCGGGCTGTTGCTCCTCTACAACATCCCATATCCGCTTCTTGATTCTGTCAGTGATATGAGGAATGATTTGGACGGTACGACCGAGGAAGCTTCCCTTTCGTTCGCCTAGAATCACTGATGTGTAAATCTGGCCAGAGGTGATATTCTGAGATGGATGGACCTCCATCCCCGTGAATCGCTCATATGTTCCAAAGTCCAAGTCAATCTCAGATATCTTGAACTCAAATCCTTCAGCGGGCTTGAATATCCAAGTCTGGTCCGTGACAAAGACCTCACCATGTTCGATAGGATTTAGAGTTCCTGGGTCGATGTTGAGGTAGGGATCAATCTTGATGATGGAAACGTGGTAGCCACGAAACTGCATTAACTTGGCAATTGAAGCCGTCGTGACGCCCTTCCCGATTCCGGACAGTACCCCTCCCGTGACAAAGATGAAACGCGTTTCACTGTGTATTGAGTTCAAGTATGACTCCTCGTATTGGCACGTAGATTACCAATTGCTCCTCAATGGAATCTAAGGCTTTAGCGGCAGTTGCATGAGGCTCGTATAAATCGTTCGTTGAGAATAGGGTTTCTTGAGGTTGAGTTTATCATTCATGAGATAGGCTGGGCAAGGACACTGGCACGCATTGCATCTCGGAAGAGATGTTGAAAGGCCTCAAGTATATTGAAACCTTCTTTGGCAATACTCTTGAAGATGGGTACGGAGTAGGGTAGCTTCAGGTGCGACCTCATATGCTCTTCTTGAAAAGTCCCAGGAAGATCCTGTTTGTTGAGACAGACCACGACTGGGAGGGGCCTCTCTTCTTCTGCGACCAAGGTCATTAGCTCATTCCAGCTGGCCAGATTCTCATCAAGCAGATGTTCTTGAGAATCAACCATGAAAATGACTCCGTCAGCACCAACCAGTACAACCTCCCTAGTCGACCTATAGAAGTCTTGACCTGTCGCAGACCAGACATGTGCATTGATTGTCCAAGTGTTCCCGATGGGAAATGGGATTGTGCCAAAGTCGCAGAACATCGTTCTGCCGACGGTGTTCTCGATAGACGTGAGCTTGTCTGCATAATCTAGGCTCATGAAGAGCCACCTAATTGCTGTAGTCTTCCCACTCATTGCGGGTCCAAAGAACACTATCTTAAGACCAACTGTCCTTGTGCCGTAGTCAATAATCACCCCTTCTTCCTCCTTCTCAGGCTCCCCACATGCTGTCAACCCACGCTCCGAGTCCAGACAGAGTGCCTGATTTCACACAGTCGGAGAAGTCCTCGTGCCATTCAGCCCGGATGAACCGAATCAAGTCAGACATATTTCCGCCTTCCCAACCAATGGCTTCGTAGAGATTGCGTTCAGTAAGCGTCGTGGAGGCCCCCAGTTCGCGCGCCAGACGTATCCTTGAGAGAAGTGTGACGGCCCTTCTGGCCGCATGAACGTAGTTGCTCACCTCCTCATCAAACACATCGTGAGTCAGCTTCTCAGACTCGTCATCCAGTTTCAGGATCGCATTCATGATGTGTTTGGAAACATGTAGACCCCGGAGTGATTTTCTGAGGAGTCTTCGAATTCTCTCCAATGATTGTCGTTTCCTTGTGAGGATCTTGCTCACAATCTTCTTCTCTACCTCAAGGCTACTGACACAGGGCTCTACAAGAGAGAAGCTGATCGATGACGGCGAAGTGACTCTGAGTATCCCACAGTTCTGAGTGTGTTGAAGCACACGATGAATGACTGTCTGCATAAGCTCCTCATCAACTTGAATACCGAGTACACTGGCCCCGATTGGTATTGCCAGAATCCAGCTCGTGAAACGCGTTATGCGTTCGATGGCTAATCTGAGATTGGACGAAAGACCACATACCACTGTCCTACTAACCTCGTGATTGTGCTTCTCCTCCTCCCATACAGAGAGCAGCTCGCTCTCAGATGTGAAATCACGCCAGAAGACTAGCTTATGGTGATGAGGACAGAGCATCGTAAGACTCTCAGAAATGTCATCCACCAACTCAACGTCTTGGCCTGTGACAAGAAGGGGGATTCGATTTAGTACCGAGTTCAACAGAAGTGGAAAGTCATCTCCCATCAATTCAATCATATGCATTACCGAATAAGTCATGGTTCTCGCCTCGCCATTACGATTCCATTTTCGGTCCCTCCTGCCAGAAGCAGTTCTTTCAGATCATCAGGTACGGCAGGCTTCATTCCTTCTGTGGCAAGTAGGACTCTCTTGATCTCATCGATGTAGTGTCTCAGTAGTATTCTCATCATTCCAAGTTTCTGGCCATCTCGGTTCACCCACATACTGAATACGCCGTTAGGGACTGCATATGTGAAATGTCGAGTGCTTCCTGCCTCACAGAGAACGGTTTGGAGAGAGCTGTTCCTGAGGGTTCTAACGACCCGTTCGGACGCATCATGAAGAGCAAACGACATCGCGGCAAGCCTATCGTTTGTGAACCCTTCAAGAGAAACTCGGATTCCTCCACTTAGAGAAAGGAATACTGAGTTGATGTCAGGGATGCTGTCATGAATCTGTCTCAGTAATGCCCTTAGTGCCAGGGCCTGTGAGCGATCGAGAGAGATGATTGACCTTGAGGTGGAATAGGAACAACTCTGCCCCTCAGACACAGAGAAGCCCCTTAATACCTGGCTTGTTTCGTCTGTGCTGTAGGAACGCAGAGGGGGCAGCCTACCATCGACGTGCTGACGTAGGAGGAATGCCATGCGGGAGAGGCTGTCTTTCATCTCTATGAAGAGGGCAGCCAGATTCACTCTAGGTGCCGTTGTTATTGTGAGAAAGTAGTCCCGATCGTTTGGAAGAGAGGCCAAAAAGACCTTAGACGTTTCGGACTCCATCAGTAGATACTTGAACTCACCATGGATGAGTCTAGCAACTCCATATATCGCGCAGGTCGATGATGCAACTGCAAACACCTCTTCTTTGCTAAACCACACTCCTGCACTCGCAACTGGAAGTCCATCCTTCTGGATTAGGACTACGTTCTCAACGCCTGTAATCACCTTGATGTTTTGCAGTGTTTCAGTCAGCTCGTCGGTCAATAATCCGGCTCCGGACCTGGCTGATGGTCCAAAGTAGAGCTTCTGACCATACTATATAACCTCCACACTGGGCTCCGACTGCAATATCACATGTGTATTAAAGCGGCGTCAGGTAGCTCTTCGAAGATCTTCCTCGCCGCAAGACCGACCTCGGTTCTGTGACGATCGAATGTGTATACTCTGATGACGTCGAGATACACCTTCATCATCTCTGCAATATTCGAATATTCTGACAGATTGTGAGGTATCTTCTTGCCTTCGAACCTCTCAAATATCTTAATCTCCATTGGGTTCAGCTGATGCGGGTTGTAAGGGACAGAAGGGAGTGTAGGAACATCCACAATGACCTCGTCGGGAGGGATTCCTGCGCTTGCAGCTATCTCCTCTTGGATGCTCTCTCTGACCTTGCGCTTGGTTAGAATCCTAGAAACAAAACGGTCCTCTGTATGCAGTACTTTCTCGAAAACGGACTTGTAAAGAATGCGAGAGTCTAGCATATTCACCATAGTAACGGCCTCTTGGGCAGACTCCGATTCTGAGGGGTCGATTCTTCTGATTCGAGATATGAGTGACATATCATCCAGAGCCAAGAACTCCTCGGGAGTCGAGAAGCTTGTTAGTCCCAACACACGGTCTGCAGCATTCATCAGTTTGATGAGCATGACTTCAACGCTTCGTACTGTCTTGTGATAGTACACATTCAGAAACATCTCATACCTGGCAACTAGAAAGGCCTCAAGTGCGCCGCGGGCAGCCAAATCGAACTCGAGCGTTAGGTCATCGGATACCTCTAGACTGTTAATCAGACGGTGAATGTCCACAAGCCCATAGTTCACTCCGCAGTAGAAAGAATCACGAATGAGATAGTCCATCTTGTCAGCATCTACTTGTCCAGCAACGATTGAACTGACTGCCTTGTCCGTCTTCTTCTTACGCCGTCCACGGACCAAGTTAGCAATTCTGTTCTTTGATATTCCACCATCTTCAAGTAGATCGCCTATCTCGCTCTCGCGAATGATCCACTCAGTGACGTCTTCATGATTCCATCCTCTTCGTTCTATGAGGGATTCTTCGAAGACGTGGCTGAATGGTCCATGACCCACATCATGCAAGAGAGCCGCGATCCTTACCTCTTGAAGAGCGTCGTCGCCCAGCTTCATTTGTCTTAGTAAGCGTCTGCCCATAAGACCTGCGAGATGTAAAGCGCCAATACAGTGTCCGAATCTAGTGTGCTCTGCAGTAGGGTACACGAAGTGACCCCCAGATAGCTGCTTGATTCTTCTTAGACGCTGATATGGTGCGGAATTGACTACTTTCGCCTCGATTTCCGTCAATCCAATGAAACCGTGGATAGGGTCGTTGACCTCCATGACAAAATCCATTGATATCTCCTCTAAGAACTCACATCTGCGGATTAAATGATCTAACCTCCCGGATGAGGTCATCTGAGCTCAGATTTGAAATGCAGAGTGGCAGATGGATGCTGTCTGCAATCCGAACGGCTAGAGGCTCAAGCTCCTCTACACCTTGGAGTACCACAACTGCTGGTTTCATTGCAGTCGATGTTCCAATCTGGCTGGTCTTTATGGCAACCATCGGAGTCTTTCCTGTCTTGACATTTGTCAGAATGGCGGCCCTCTGAGTAGTCCCACCATACAGACGAAGTAGCTGCTGTGGTGTTAGGCTCACTATAGCCTTCACACTGTCAAGTGCAGTATACCCGTAGATAGGACGGTCCAGTAGGTCGTTGTGTGTAAGTATCGTGCATTCCAGTTGGTCAGTCAGATGACGTGCTGGTACTGCAAATCCGAAGTCCCGGATGTCAAGTATGGCGTCGGACGCAATCTCGGGGGCTACCAGCTTTTCTAGAGCTGACGCAACTCTGCCGCCGTTGACTGCATCCATCTCTATCAGACCTTCCACAAACCTCCTGATGGTGTCCACCCTTGGTGACTTTCTTCTACCACTCTCATAGTCACTTATCACGGACGGAGACACTCCTAGATGCTTCGCCAGATGCTTCTGTGAGATTTGGAAACGCTCCCGCCAGCGCTTCATGATTGCTCCGGGATCGTTCTCTGCGAGGCATATCTCACCGGCCATAGCCTCTGCTAGTTTTTCGAGTGCCTCATTCTGCTCCATAATTGAAATCCCGTGGGCATCGCTGATAAGACTTACGCAGAAGTGACAGAGGAGAGCCTTTGGGTGGTGATTAGATGAATGGGTCTTCGCATGCATCATGTCAACTGTAAGTACACCGAAGCACTCAAAGAGGGATTGACATGATGTGAGTTCGGTCAGAGACCATGTACTACGTATTCTTAGTTGGCACAGCAGGTTCCGGCAAGTCGCTTCTCACCTCTACTCTTGAGAGATGGTTGGTTGCCGATGAGATAAGCGTAACAGTGGTGAATCTTGATCCAGGTGTTGATGATCCGCCGTACACCAGCGACGTTGATATCCGTGAATATGTTAACTATGGAGAGGTGATGAGGAGATTCAACCTAGGCCCGAATGGAGCGTTGGTGGCCTCATTGGATATGGCCGTGAGTCATTCGAGTGACCTGCGAGATGAGATCTTCGAGTTAGAGCGGGACTACGTTCTCGTAGATTGTCCTGGGCAGATGGAGCTCTTCGCCTACCGCAACTCTGGTCCAATGATGGTATCTGGCCTGAGGGGGCAAGATCCAGCAGTTTCCCTCTATCTACTTGACTCCAATATCGCCCGCACTCCAACAGGGTATCTCTCGTCGATGCTGCTCGGAATCTCGATAAGCATCCGTTTTGGTCTTCCTCAACTAAACGTACTTAGTAAGTCGGATATCCTAATGGATGAGCAGGTCGAAGAGATTCTATCTTGGTCAAACGACCCATATCTTTTGGAAGAGGCACTAGATGGCACGTCCGAGGGCCTTCTCAGGGAATACTCTGAATCAATTTTGAGAATGCTGAATGAAATAGATACGAGTGGGGCTGTTGTGCCGGTATCAGCCAAGCAGATGACGGGAGTAGAAACCTTGTATGGAGAATTACAACGTACCTTCTTGGGTGGTGACAATATCATTGTTTGAGTGGGGCTTTGCGGTTGGTAGGGTATTTTGTATTTGCTTCAGGTGAGAACATCGAGCTGGCAAAGGCAGAACTCGATTTACTCATCCGAGTTCTAGATGAGAATGCTATTGTGTCTTGGACCGGGCCATTGGCTCTGATTGAAATGGACAGCGATCCCACGACCTTCTTGCTTGATAGAGCAGCCATGATCAAAGAAGCGGGAATCATACTCGCCAAGGACCCATCCTCTGGCAGAACATTGGATTGGATAAGTGATGACATCCTTATGAACCGCATAGGTCCTCAGAGTTCATTCTGTGTACGAAGTAAATCACTGACAGGAAACAGAGAGGTTGATGTTAGGGATGAGTTGACAGTACTCCTGGGCACTCGGACTCGTAGAACAACCGGAGCAAGAGTGTCACTGGACAACCCCGATGTCAAGCTGGTTGTTATTCTGACTTCATCCGGAACCATCTTGTGTGAATCAAGAGAGTCATTACTGCGTAAGGAGCTGAGTTTGAGAGAACCAGGGAGGAAGACCTTCTTTCATCCATCAATGATGAATTCCCAACTAGCCAGAGCAATGTGCAATCTTGCGGGGGTCCACCCCGGCAGCTTAGTACTTGATCCATTCTGTGGAGGTGGTGGAATTCTTTGCGAGGTTGTGGCACTGGGTGCCAAGGCCGTTGGAATAGATCTCAACTGGCGGCTTATCATGGGAGCGCGAATCAATCTTGCTGCTATGCCTGATAGCGACACCACTCTCATCCAAGCTGACGCAAGCGCATCTCCTGTTGGTAGACAACGACTCGACTGTATTGTCACAGACCCACCATATGGTAGAACAAGCTCAACTCGCGGAGCGAGAGCAGTGAACCTAGTCAGGGCATTCTTGGAGTTTGTGCCAGACATGATTCGAATCGGTGGGAGAATGTGTATCTGTGGAAGCAGTGACATGAACGTGAGTGAAATGGTCCTTGAGCTCGGATTTGAGATCGCAAATCGCCTAGAAGTTCGTGTACACAGTGGTCTCACTCGAGAGGTTTCAACGGTTCAGTTCTAGCGGTTTATGACACGACCGTCCTTCGTGGGCGGTGCGAACCAAGCAAGGAAGGCTTCGAACTCTTCTTCAGACGCGAATCCTAACGTAAGCTCGAGAGGCCCCAAGGGAGGCTCTTCTTGTCTATCATCGACCAGTCTTAGCTTCCCGTGATACGCGGCCTGCTTGTCAAAGCACAGAGTCGTTTCTTCGCCGTCCCAGTTAGATAGCAACCGTGAACGAACAGCATCGATTATCCGAACTGAATGAATCTTGCTTCTGACATAATCAAGGGAATCTCTATTCGTAGAAGTGATTCTAATCTGATGCCCTTCTGTTTCTGCCGGCAGGGAGGTTGGAAGAAAGAGATTTCCTAGAGCGGCCCCCACTCGTTCTGCATCTTCAGTAGGATGAATGATTGTACTGGCCACTATGTGCATCTCAGATGAACCTCTGCACAAGCCGTTCAGCCTCTTTCTCCAGTTTTTCAAGGGTTCCTTCATTGATGACTACAATATCACTCAGTGCTATTACGGCTCCAAGACCAACGGATATCTCTCGCAAATCGCGTTCCCTGAAGACACTCCAATCCTTGGGGTCATCTTCTCGACCACGGTCCTTCAGTCTTGAGAATCGCGTCTTGGGAGAGGAATGTATGCACACAGTCCATAGTGTTTCGGCGTGTTTATCAAAGACCTCTACTTCCTCGAGGCTTCTACATCCTTCAATCACCAAGAAATCGGAACTAGAGGCCTTCAGACTCTCTATGCAGCGTTTCGCTACTGCTCCAAGCCCATCACGTTCGCGAAGCTCTAGCATCACGTCCTTAGTGTTTGCGGGATTGGGCTCCAAGCCGCGTTCTTCGACCTCTGCACGAATCACGTCCCCCATAATGATTACTGGAACTTCGGCCCTGCGGAAGACATCGGCCACGGAACTCTTTCCGGAACCAGGCATTCCGGTCAGTACTAGAAGCTTCATCTTCGTAGACTCCAAGACGCGAATGCCCAGACTCCTACATTGTGCTTAATCCTTGTGGTTAAGCAGAGTCATACGATATATCTATGCATCATGCCAAGCGTTATGGAGTACGAGGTGAAGTCATGTCTGAGGCAATCAGAGCATTTCTGAGTGTAGACATCGAAGATAACGCACTAATCTCAAGGATTGCGCATATCCAGCAGAAGCTGGACAGGCAAGCTGCAAAGATGAAGATTGTTGAACCAGACAGCCTCCATTTCACGCTTCGATTCTTCGGGGACACCCCACTTAGCAAGATAGTACAAATCCGACATGCGCTTGAGAAGGTCGAGTTCAGCCCGTTCACAATCAGCATCGAGGGGGTAGGAGCATTTCCCAGCAAACGGCGACCCAACGTTATCTGGGTTGGTGTCACTCAGAACGCAGAGAGACTCGTGAAACTCAAACTCTCGATAGACGACCTGCTGGGGAACTTAGGTTATCCATCTGACAGGAGGTTTCATGCGCATGTAACGATAGCTCGAGTGCGATCTGTCAGAGACCGTGAACGGGTTTTCGGGAATCTTGATGGCATGGCCGCTGAGTCAGTAGGCACAATGTCTGTGGATTGTTTCAGGCTAACTCGGAGCACTCTGACTCAAGCAGGACCAATCTATGAGACTATGTGGGAAGTGAGGAGCAGATAGCCAATCGATCAGAACCATTGCTTTTGTGGTGCTTATTAGGGTTTGGCAGGACAGACTTGTGATGAGTCCGGTGTCATGGGGTTTGAGTGGTGTCCCTTGTTGACACCGGAACTCTCCTCCATTCTCTAAGGCATCTAACCTGAGGTGGCTGATTCTCTGTAGAACTAGTGGGAATTCTGGTGGTGGGCCGGGGGAGATTTTCAATGCACAGAGTATTTCTGTGCACACTTGAACTCCCGATCTCTTGCATTCTGTGACTTGAGGTCCTAGGTCCTTAGTCGCCCCAAGCAAGAATCATACCAAGCTAGACTACCGACCCGTGTTATCGTTTCGTTGTCTGACACTAAGATAAACGTTGTTGCATGGAGCTCTTAGAACACGTGTTCTAACGTTGGATAGGAACGTGTAATTCATAGTCTACACTTATCTGCAAGCATTCAAAGCAAATGGCGCCGCAAGAAACCAAACATCAGGTGTGCAGAGAGTAATCACAATGACTACAGATTTGCTCTATCATGAGATGTTCACTAAGCACGTTATGTCACCGGGGCATCCAGAACGGCCAGAACGCCTGACCACGGCCATGAGCTACATCGAACGAACGAATCTTCTGCAAACATCCAAGGTGGCGTTGGTTAAGCCAGAACCTGCTGACTTGTCCTCGGTCTATCCTCTACACGACAGGGACTACCTTGAGAAGGTGCGAGAGAGCTCTAAGAGCGGTGGAGGGCATTTCACACTAGACACTTCGGTGAACAGATACACGTATGATGCGGCGATTCTGGCCGCCGGTGCAGGTAACATGGCTATGGATAGGATTATGGCGAGTCAATCTGAGAATGCGTATGTCTTGTGCCGCCCTCCGGGACATCATGCTGAATACCAGAGGGCCTTTGGATTCTGTTTCATCAACAACATAGCTGTTGCTGCATTGCATTTGATTCAGCAGCACGGGCTAGAGAGAGTGCTGATTGTAGACTATGACGCACATCACGGAAACGGAACCCAGAATGCCTTCTACTCTAGCAATAACGTGCTATATGTTGGACTCCACCAAGATGGAAGGACTCTCTTTCCAGGGTCAGGCTTCCCGGATGAGATAGGTTCTGGAGATGGTAAGGGATACAATGTCAATCTTGCAATGTATCCTGGAGCCGGCGATACCTCCTACGAGATGGCGTTTTCCGAGATTGTCGAGCAGGTAAGTGATTCGTTTCAGCCAGAGTTCGTGCTTGTTTCAACAGGATTCGATGGGCACTTCAGTGACCCTCTGACGGTGCTTGGACTGACAACTTCGGGCATTGCGATGATGAACTCTCGACTCAAGGGGATAGCCAACAAGCACTCCAAAGGGAGATTGGCTTTCTTCTTGGAGGGGGGCTATGAGCTCGAGATTGTGGGTAAGGGATCACAGAACATTGTGGAGGAGCTCTCCGGTTCGAAGGTCACGGAGTATGGTGATGCTCACACAGAGAGTCAGACCTGCACTGAATACACAGAGTCGCTGATTCGTAGAGTCAAGAGTAACTTGAAAGGGATACACTTCTAGTCGTCTTCCGGCTCGAAGTCTTCGAGAAGTGTCTGTATCGAGAACGAGAACTCTTCGTCATCAACCTCGATACTGCTCTTCTGGCCCGACTTGACATCAACACCAAGCTGCCGCTTGATTGACTCTGCAAGTGCTGTTCCAATGGCCGGAACAGCTCCTATCTTCTCAATAGGGGTCTGATATAAATCGGCAAGACCCTTCAGACCATGATTGTAAAGCATCCTGCCGCGGATACGTCCGACGCCTCTCAATCTGACAAGCTCAAGTAGTTCGGGCTTCACTCCATACTGAAGTCTGGATCTGAGACTGTGTAGAGTTGGTATGTGTTGGCCAACGCCTATTACTCTGGCAATCTCCGATGCAGAATATACTAGCCACTCTGCAGTCCGCACATATCGGTGAACATCACCCATGCCAACATTGAACCTATCAGTGATGTCCTTCTCACGCATTTCGGATATCCAGTCTTCAAGAAGTCTGGCAGTCTTAACCTCGGCGAGGAATCTGGCATGGTCGTCCAAGTCGTTCCATTCAGGCAGGTCGATGAGAAAGATGTCTTGGTTGTCCTCAACCAGGATTTCGTACTCTTCAAGGTCTCCTCGTGTCAGATAGGCTATTGGTTGATCGGGGGAATGACACACAAGATGAAAGACGCCTAACACCGAGAGTGACTCTGCCTTGGAGAGTGCATCTCGAAACAGTATTGCTGTCTGTGGTTCGATATAAAGCCTTGAGGTTCTATGACCCAGCGGGGTGGCAGAATAGGTATCTGAACTGTCACTTTGGATTAGAGTTCCTTCTTCTAGGAACATAAGTGCCGAGGAAACGTGGTGGTCAATGTCATGGCTATCAAACTGAGATGAGAACAGCGTTTCGGATATTAGATGGTCAACCTCCTCTCGATTACGCGTCATGTCGGTTGCTATGGATGACAAGATGTGTGAGCGTAGTGCTGATGGAGATGCAAGCTTCGAAGTGATTCTCTCTGGTTCGGACAGAAGGTACTCGTCCATGAGAAAGTCGTACTCTTCATCGGACTTGGCAATCAACACTGCCTCCCCATACTTGTCATACTTGGGGCGTCCGGCTCTGCCAGCCATTTGCTTGTACTCGAGAACAGGAATCGGGTAGTTGCCTCTACCTGCCTCGTATCTGCGGTAGTCACGAACTATCACTCTCCTGGCCGGAAGATTCACTCCAGCTGCCAGAGTGGGTGTGGCGACGATTACCTTGAGTAGATTGTCCTTGAAATGATCTTCAACAAGTGCCCGTTCTGTATTATCAAGACCGGCGTGATGAAATGCAACTCCGGATGAGATTAGACGTGCAAGTATCCTTGATGAGTCTGGAACTGAGGGCTTAGAAACCACCTTCCTTGCAGCATCTGCCAATACCTCTTGAGCTTCCTTCTTGAGATAGGACCTTACGGATTGTGCAACCCTCTTTGCCACTGCGACAGTGGATCGTCGACTTGAAACGAATACAAGAACCTGCCCTCCCTCGTCTAGAATGTCGCAAATGGCATCTATGACCGCCTCGTGCCTCTTTCTTACAATCGTTCTTGGCTTGCTGTTGTCACTGAAGGCTATCTGACTGTCGAGGAACACACCTTCCCTCAGGGGCACCGGCCGCCATGTGCTCTTTACAAGCTCGGCATCGAGCCATTCAGAGATCTCGTTTGCGTTGGAGATTGTGGCACTCAGAGCGACAATCTGGACGTTTGGAAGAATCTGCCTCATCTTTGCAACGACCATCTCAAGTGTTGGTCCGCGCTTGTGGTCATTTATCAAGTGTACCTCATCGACCACGATGATACCGACATCGCTCAGCCATTCAGCCTTGTGTCTCACCAATGAGTCAGCTCTCTCGGTGGTCAGTACTACGATATCAGCCTCTCTCAATCGCGTCCCCGGTGAGTCATAGTCCCCAACTGACATGGCTGCTGTCATTCCAAGTCCTTCATACTTCTTGAAGTCCGAGTATTTTTCTCTCGCAAGGGACCTCAGCGGAACGAGATAGAGCGCCTTGCCCCGGCCCGCAAGTACGGTCTTTAGCATGCAGACCTCTGCTACGAGAGTCTTACCTGCGCTCGTAGGAACCGCAAGAACCAAGTTCTTCCCATCAAGCACGCCAGTGTTGAAGGCCTCCACTTGAGGTGGAAATAGGCTCGAGATACCCACATCCTGAAGTAACCTGATGATTTTCTGGTTGATTGGAAGGTCCTCGAGCTGCGTTGTATTCAACTCCATTGTTGCTACTGGTGGGAGTTCAGCTCTAAGCGCGACGAATCTTTCCGTCACGGGGTCTATACAGAACTCCTTGATCCACAAGTTTGCTGATTACCTCTTCAATACTCTCGCGTGCTTGAGAAGTGGCTGTAGTGACTCTCTGAACTAGTTCTCCTTCGTCTATTGTAGTCATGCCCTCGTCTTCCATTTCACGAACTGCTCTTCGAACTACCTCGGATAGATTTCGCTGTCTGGCCCCCATAGCTGAGTAGGCGCTGTCCCAATCCACAATACCTGAAATCGGGTCAGTCGCAACCATGCGCAGTTGCTCTTGCTTCTGCCAAACGAACTAGAGATTCCAATTGACGTGCTGTGATTGGGATGGTACCGGCCGGTGCGTTTGCCCGGGTTTCAACATAATAGTTCTCTATTTCTTCGGCCGCCTCAACACTGAGTGTCGGACGAAGCTCCAGGCTAATGGCATGGCTTATGTACTTCTTAAGGAGCTCAGAACCAATCGGCGGAATTTCATCCTCTGTGGGAGTCTGTTTTTCCTGAACCATTCTTAGTATGAAATCTGCCAGTTTCATCAACAGTATCAATCATTATCCAGACTAGATCAAACCTTGACAGTATCGTGACAGGCAACCTGGTGTTGTTCTGCAAAGACTCATTGATGTTGTATCGGCCGAGAATCGGATTCGCAGCTGCGAGAATTGAGGTTCGTGCATTCAGTGTTGCCACAATGCCAGCCTTAGCTATGCTCACAGTATGTTGTTCCATGGCTTCATGAATAGCTGTGCGGTCATTCGGATCCATCTTGTCGAACTCATCAATGCATGCGATGCCCTGATCTGCCAGGACCAGTGCTCCCGCTTCAAGGGTCATGGCTCCTGTGTCCGTTTCGTGAACAACCGCTGCCGTGAGTCCCGCCGCAGTAGTACCCTTTCCTGAAGTATAGAGACCCCTTGACGCAAGACCTGCAACGAACTTCAGAATCTGGCTCTTACCTGTTCCAGGATCGCCAATCATGAGAATATTCGAGCGGCCTCTCATCTGAGTACCACCGGGAAGTGGTCTATCGCCCCCTCCAAAAAGCAGCAGAGCTATTGACTCCTTCACCAAATCGTAGCCTTGAATTGATGGGGCAATGGACCGGAAGATTCTCTTATGAACGAAGGGGTCTTTGGACAACTCGTCAATCCTCTCTCTGTCCTCTGGAGAGAGCTCTTGCAGCTCGTATTCTTTCTCAGCAATCTCCACTGAGTTAGCCTCGATGAATACTCTGAACGTGGCCAGTCTTCCTCCGCGTCGCGTGAAATCAGGAGTCGTCTTGAGGAGTCCAGTAATCTTTACCATGTCACCTGGGCGAGATATGTCCACAATATCACCCATGAGTACTACGTCCACTGACCGAGGCATCTGTCCTGCAGGCAGCTCCTCAGGACGCTCCTGTATTCTGACCTTTTGCCAGTCTATGAACCTAGACTGTTCAAGTAGCAGTTTCATTGGAGTCTTCTTACCACAAGTGAGGCACTGTGCGGGTTCAGTGTATCTTCCCTCCTCCTGTTCCTGAGGTATTTCGGTCATACACACTCTGCACTGAAATGTTGCATTTACTAGCAGCGGCTTGACTTCGCTGGCACGCATCATTATACCGTCGACGCGGATTAGGCGTCCTATGTGTTTGGACCGTATGTACCTCAACTTCACTCGCATATCTCTATGCATTTCTTCTTCGGCGAAGTTGACAAGACGGACTCTGAGCTCCTCTTCAATATCCTCCACTAGCTCTCTCTTCAATGTCCGCAATACTGACCGCAGAACTCGGTCTGCCATTTCAAAGAATGATTCGGGATCCTCGGTGACAAGCTGCATAAAGACTGGTTCGAATCTGGTTAGGTCCCCAAAATTCACCCGGAGAGAGGTTTCCTCGGTAGAAATCCTCTGTAGACTCTTCCAATAGAGCAGCTCATTGTGTCTGTCCTTATAGGTTCGCAAGAACTCTTCGAAGAGTTCCTCTGGAGACCCTCTTTCAGTTGTCATGATGTTTTTGAACACTCCAAATCTAGTCTGCAAGATTCGTGGTTGAGCGATTCCGAATGAAGCTTGAGTGTCAGTCGGGCTCTCACAGTGTCTTTGTCGGGCCGGATATTAAAACCCGTCCTCGTTTCTTACGAGTATGCCTTTTTAACTCTGCCAGAGTATATGATGGCTTCACGTGGACCAAAGCATTCTGTCCACCAATCACAGTTCCCTACAGCCTATTCTGTAACTATTTCGCGCCAAGAAGACAATAGTATTTCGAGTTCATCACACAACCACCTTTCTTCATGACTCATCCTTCGGCGCTTATCCTGATCAGCACCAGACCTAGCAACCTGTATTATACTTGTCAGTCGCATCTGAGACAGCATCTCTACAAACCGTTGGCGGTGCTTAATCGCGTCGCGTATTTCAGGGTCTAGAGAAGTTTTGTCGCGTTGTATCAGTTGCAGTCTTCGACTCAATCCAGAGTAGAATGCGCTAGGAAGTTCCTTCAGTATGTGTGGGTTTCTGCGTTGAGCGTCGTACCGTTCCTGAATTTCTGTGAGCGAATCGTATGCTTTCTTCGGATCCAAATCCACCAATGCGTGTGCCATTAGAATCTCTATTGCCCAGTTTGGTAGATTCTCGGTTGTTCCGGCCTTGAAGGGACCTATCCTCTTGTCACCAACATTGACTTCCGGAACATCCTCTCGGAAGACACATGGTCGAAGCTCGTTCAGGAAAAGCATCCTAAATCGGGCTCTTACTTCTTCAGAACTCTCTCGAGCTATCATAGTTCCCACAGTCTTCTTTCGGACGGGCAGGAAACCATAAAGGCCTTGTTCTTTGTCCGAGAGTTGTTACCGTTTAGATCCAAGGACTCCTTGACGAGGGTTCTTTGAATACAGGAATAGGCGCTCATTTCTGAGTTATTTCATATGCGAATGCTCCGGAGAATCTATTAGGGTTACAAGAAACGTGGCATTCATCAACTGAGAATGCAGACTCAAGATACACGAGAAGGGACGGAAACTAGAATGAGCATGGAACTCTGGACCGAGAAGTATCGTCCTCCCACCCTGAGCGGAATCGTTGGACAGGAGTCTATCATTGAGAGCTTGACAAAGTTTGTGGAAACTAACAATGTCCCTCATTGCCTCTTTGCAGGACCGCCAGGCACGAGCAAGACCACTGCCGCGATGGCGTTGGCAAGAGATCTATTTGGAGATACATTCGGCCGAAACTTCATGGAACTGAATGCAAGTGATGAGAGAGGTATTGACGTAGTTAGAAATCAAATCAAGACCTTTGCTAGAACTGTGCCAGCCGGGGATGCCCCATTCAAGATTCTGGTACTGGACGAGGCGGATCATCTCACATCCGATGCGCAGCACGCCCTCAGGCGTACAATGGAGTCATATGCAGCGTCCTGTAGAATGATTCTGATCTGCAACTATTCCAGTAGAATCATTCCTCCAATCCAATCAAGGTGTGCAATATTCAGGTTTCCCCGTCTGAGCAACGATGCAGTTGGGGAAAGGGTCGGGTTCATTGCTGAGAAAGAGAAGGTGGCTCTTGATGCAACCGGAAAGGATGCTATCTTGTATCTTGCAGAGGGCGATATGAGGTCTGCAATCAATCTCCTTCAAGCGGCTTCTTCGGCGGGAGAGAAAGTCACCGAAACAGTCGTTTACGCCATAGCAGGGAAAGCCAATCCAAAGGCTATCAGAAACATGTTGGACCTTGCTAGCGAGGGAGATTATGAAGCGTCACTTGAGAACCTCAGGAGCTTGGTCTATCAGCAAGGAGTTTCTCCGGTAGACTTGGCTAGACAGATGCACAGAGAGGTGCTGCGAATGGAGATTCCAGAGTCACAAAAGATGGCGATTCTGGAGAAGACTGCTGAGGCTGAATTCCGAATAGGAGAAGGAGCTAGTGGTGAGATTCAGATATCCGCACTTCTGGCCCATATCGGACTGGAGCAAGATCAGCCATGAGAAATGAGAAGCTTCCTTGGCCTGAGAGGTATAGGCCCGAATCTATCAAGGATATAGTCGGGAACACCGCATCAGTCAAGGGGCTCAAAGATTGGATAGAGTCTTGGATTACAGGAACACCTAGTGTCAAGGCAGTATTGTTGATAGGTCCGCCCGGTGTTGGAAAGACCGCGTCCATCGGTGCTCTCTCTCGGGACTACAATCTCGAGCTCGTGGAATTCAACTCCAGTGACAAACGAAACAAGGGCGCCATAGAGGATCATGTATGGAAAGCGGCAACTCAACAGACATTAGATGGGCGCCTACGAATTATCCTCTTGGATGAGGTCGATGGTCTGTCGGGGACGAGTGACCGAGGGGGAGTCAATGCGATTCTGAAGATTATAGATGAAACAGGTCATCCAATTGTGATGACCGCAAACGACCCTCATAGTCCGCGTCTAGGCAGCTTGATCAAGAAGTGTAAGATATTCACTTTTTCTTCCATTGAGCCCAAGCATATGATGGATGTGTTAAGAAAGATCGTAGCCATTCAGGGAGCTGAGTTATCTGAAGATAAAATGGAGGAGATTGTGGAACAGTCTGGTGGTGATCTTCGTGCAGCAATCTCAGACCTCGAAACTGTCTTGGTAGGAGAACATCTACCTGAAGAGATACTGGCATCTAGAGACATTCGACGCGATGTGGAAGAGGTCTTTCGTCGCCTTTTCATGACAACAGACTCTGGTGCAGCCAGACAAGTTATTTCTGAACTGGATGTTGATCACAGAGAACTGTTGTTGTGGCTTGAAGAAAACGTTCAACTCCATTTATTGACCCCAAAGGAGTTGGATCTTGGATTTGAGTTCCTATCCTTGGCAGACTTATCGTTGGGAAGAATCATGAGAGGGCAGAACTGGAAGCTCCTTGCATATGTCTATGACTTCTTGTCTGCTGGGATTGCCACAAGCCGAACAGATACGCCCTTCCGAAATGTTCAGTACTCTCGACCAACTTGGCCGCTGTTGTTGTGGCAGGGTAAGAGGAAACGCGATAAGAAGAAGGACCTTCTCGCGGCCCTATCAGCAGTTGCAGGGGTTTCAAGGGATAGGGCGATTCAAACCTATGGGAACGCTATGACCGAGATTGTCAAGCGCAGTCCGAGATTCAGAAAGACCTTCTCCAGTTGGCTCGGTGTCAAGGGAAGTCTCTTAGATTAGAGAGGTAGTCGTTGGCGACGGCCGTAAGCGTCAGCTTGAATCTATCGAGGAATTTCAGATGATCACCAATATGCTTGTGGATTCTCTTTATGGCGAATCTGCTGGGTTTCATTCGAAGGGAAACGACTGTTTCCACAAGGACGAGGTTCTCAGACGGCGCTGGTCTAATCCCACTAGGAATCACACTCTGTCCCGAAAGTATGTCAGTTATGAGAGAAGGGCTCGATTTCCCTTCTCCAATCTCCTGTAGCAAGGACACTGTCTTTCGCACAAACTTCCACAGGAAATTGGTTCCGAATAGATCCAACACGAGTGCTCCATTGTGTTCAATCAGGCATGCGTTGAGGATTGTTGAGGTAGTTGGTCGGTTTCCATCTGGTTTCGCAAGTTGGTGAAAGTTGTGAGATCCTTCCATGAGCTGCAATGAGTAGCGCATGGGTGATAGATTGAAGCTAGAGGAGGGAACGTCGAAGTAGTATCTGTAATGACGCATAAGAGCGTCGAATCGTGGTCGAAAGTCTCTTGGGGCTGGCGCGTATGCCCAGAGTGTGATATCCCATGGGAGGTGCCTGTTGATTCGGTCTATGTCCAGAGGCCTCTCAGTTACAATCTGGACAATCTGACCTATGCTATGGACGCCCCTATCTGTCCTTCCCGCGAGTTGAACTGTCTGAGTTGAATGGGAATCCCCGCTCCATTTGCTCACGGCCTCAATCAGTTCACTCTGTATGGTGTCAAGTCCTGGCTGATATTGTGATCCATGGTATCGCCCTCCGAGATAGCACACGCGGGCAACATAGGAAGTCAAAGGACCGGTCTCTCCATTATGACTGCCATAGGCCGAACAGGTTTCTAAGTGCCCGTGCCCGATGGTCTTCAATACGATACCGATAGATTTTGATTCTTCCAAACATCTTCTCTTCAACGAGACCTGCTTCAATCAGTACCTCGAGATGCGATTTGGTTGAGCTGTGGTTCAAGGAAACTCTCCTACAGAGTTCTGATATGTTTAGCTCGCTGGAGGTGGCTAGCTCTTTCAGAATCTTGATTCTGCCTCTTGACGAGAATATCTCCTCAATGGATACACGCGACGCGTTAGCAGAGTCGCCGGTAATTGTCAGAAACCCCCTATTTTCCAAGTAGCTCCAATAAGTAGTGCTCCAGCAGTTCCGCAGGCACATCTGACAGGCCTATGAGTGTCGTTTGGCCTCTCTGCCCGACCCCTGACCGTTTTGTGTCGATCAATCCATGAGAATTCAAGTCCTGAACCCATTCCCAGACTTGGGTGTGAGCTCTCGGTTCCTCATTGTACTCCTCGCATACGGATTGGTACATCTCCTCCAGTTCACCCATGGTGATGTAGGCGCCTCGATTCTCCTTCAGTCGGCCTTGGCCTTCCTTGCGTAATCTGGAATCACCTTTCCGGAATCTGTACTGTCAGCTTGTTTTCCTGCCCTCCAAAGAAGCTCAATTGCGTAACGAGCGTCCCCCCGGTCTGAAGCGATATCGCAAATCAGCTGAAGTGTTTCATCCATAACTGTGTTCTCTCTGAATGCCACATCTGACCTTTCTTTTAGAATGTCGTAGAGCGCCTCGGAGCTGTATTGCTCGAAACGAAGTATGTTGCGCTGAAGTGTGCTAAGCGTACTCGAGTCCAGTATGTCTTCGCTCAAGGGGACCTTTCGTCCAATGCCAATCATTGAGAGACGTTGTGGGACGTTCAGTCTGTCATCCATGAGTCTAGTGAGATCATACAGTATGTCGGCGCCCCGTTGGCGGATAAAGTAGTCAAGCTCATCAAGCATCAGCAAGAGATAGCGATCTTCTTCGTCTAGGACTTCAACGATCATCTGAAGAAGTTCTTCTGGTGAGTGCCCTCTACGAGGAAACCTTGGCTTGAACTCCCTGAGTATCCTAAGGTAGACTAGATATGCGCTCTTACTTACACGGCAATTAATGTGGAGCTTATGTAGTCTTATGCCACGCCGCTCAGCAGCTTGAATCATCTGCTCCGCAAAGCGCTTAGTGACAGCTGTCTTACCAGTCCCAACAGGGCCCTCGATTATGAACTTCTGACTCGTACGACCAGGAGACGTGACGGTACATAGTCTATGGACAGTAGCTGTTCAGACTTGAATACACTTTGCCGACTCAGTTCATCTTCAATGTAGTCATGAGTCACGAGTCATCACAGCCCGAGGGTAGCTGGGTCTACAAGCCTTAAAAGAGTTGTGTGGAGTGTTCGATTAAAAGTACAATGACAGGGGAGGTTGCCGAAAGTAATTGTGGCGAGTTCTTAACTCAAGATCCATATCATCGTCCTATTGGACTCATTGGGGTCATGTTAGTCATCACTCGCCAGTGAATTATAGCGTGGCTTCAGCCTTAAGTTTCACTGAGAACGTGGTGCGACTGCCGGGATTTGAACCCGGGTTGGAAGCTTGGGAGGCTTCCGTCCTAACCAAGCTAGACTACAGTCGCCGGACACCTCACTCAGATGTCTTGATAAAAGAGTATCGTTACTCTCCTATGCAAAATGGCAGTTGGGTGGTGTCTAATGTCAATGCTTATCTTGAACTTGGGACACCGCGCATTCCCTAGAGAGATGCTTAGAGATGTCCCCTGAAGACACAAGAGTAGACTTCTGGCAGGGAAATCAGGCGTGTGCAGAAGCTGCAATTGCGGCAGGTTGCACATTTTTCGCTGGTTATCCAATAACACCAGCCTCAGAGATTGCAGAGATTATGGCTTCTCGACTTCCGCAGGTTGGAGGAACCTATCTACAGATGGAAGATGAGATAGGAGCCATCTCTGCGGTCATCGGTGCTTCTTGGGGAGGAGCGCTCTCAATGACTGCTACGTCGGGGCCAGGCTTCAGTCTAATGCAGGAGAACATCGGGTATGCAATAATGACTGAAACCCCCTGTGTAATTGTTAATGTACAAAGGGCGGGTCCTAGCACTGGGCAGGCCACGAAAGCAGCTCAGGGGGATTTCATGCAGGCGGGATGGGGGACTCATGGAGATCACGAGAGCATAGTGCTGGCACCTTACTCTGCACAAGAAACCTATGAACTAACATTGCGTGCATTCTTTCTTTCAGAGAAGCTCAGACATCCAGTGATATTGTTGTCAGATGAAATCGTGGCACACTCCCGTGAAAGGGTTATGATAGACTTTGACCGCGATGCCAGACTGAAACGTCGCTTCGCTAGAAGCGGGGAGCCACCTTATGGTGGAACCGACAACGGAATGTCAATAATGCCCCGGTTCGGTGATGGACATGACTTGCTAGTCACTGGGTCCACTCATGACGAACTGGGTTTCAGAAGGACTGCTGATCCTGAAACTCACAATAATTTGATCCGCAGAATCACTGGGAAGGTTCAGAATGAACGAGAACTGCTTACTGATGTGGTGTTGTCTGGGCCGAATTCTGCAGAATGGGGAATTGTTTCGTATGGATGTACGTCCAGGTCTGTTGAGGAAGTCATGACAAACAGTTCAGTGAGTGTCAGGTCCCTCAGGTTGAGAACGCTCTGGCCCTTCCCTGATGCCGAACTAGCAGAGTTCGCGCGGTCAGTCGAATCTTTGTTGGTACCTGAACTAAGTCTGGGCCAGCTGTTTCGGGAGGTTTCGCGGGCTGTAGGTAGTTCAGTGGATGTTGTATCGTTGACCAAGATTGGAGGGGGTCGAATGATTGAACCAGCGGAAATCATTGAAAGAACCGCTGGTTCTGTCTGAAGACTTGACGGAAGTTGGTTGACTCCTAACATCTCTGGTAGTTCATAGTCATCTACTACAACGACGAGAATGCTGGTGCGCATCCAGACGACCACTGACATTGATACGTTGGCCCTTCCACACCAAAGACTCTCTACATCAACTACCATTTCATGTGGGCCAGGAGAAATCCAACTTGGTAGAAGGAAATTAACGGGAGATAGGGTGTCTACATTCTCGACATAGACTGCGGGAGCCGTCAGATTATCAACCCACAGACTGAGGTTGGTCATAGATACAGGTTGACTGTTGTCATCTGTGATATTGAGAGCCATGCTGATTTCTTCTGCATAATACGCTACAGCCATTTCGACTTGAGTATTGATTTTGCCGTATACATACAACTCGAAACTGGAGGACTCTGTAAGCTGAAATGACGTGTCTTCGATCTCAATTGTAACTGTATGGGGACCTAGAGAAACATCTTGGTCGATGCTGAGGAGAATCTCGAAATGTGTGTTAGCATTGACTGAAGAGTATGTTTCGAGCTGTCCTTCTGAATCCGTGAGCAATATCGGAATAGACTGGTTGAGTAACCA